>NZ_QOUX01000039.1 GCF_004116265.1 Anaerobacillus alkaliphilus
TCGTAAGGTCTATTTGGCGTGCGCAAATTAATTTTGAGTGGGAGGGGTACCCCTCCCACTCAAAATTAATTCATCTAACATAAATAAAAAGATAAAAACACTTGACTGTAGGTAAGAAAGAGGCTGAGCCTCGAAAGTCATTTTTCTATGATCTTTTGAGTCACCCTCTTTCTTCATTATAAAAGAAAAAACCAGAACGAAGTTCGAACCTTCTTTTCTGGTTTTTGCCATTTAAGCGCTATTACTTCCGTTTGATTTTTACAAAGCGATAAGTGAGGTACGCAATATAAATCGGTGTCGCGATATAGATTAGGTAAGGGAAGCTAACATATGACCCTTGATAAATAATGAATAAGAGCACTCCTAAGAACAACGTAACAATGGTTCCGTATTTAGGTAGCGGAACACTTTTAAGACTTGGAATACGCACTCTGCTTACCATTAAAAAGCAAAGGCCTGTAAAAATCACAGTAATTACTACACTAGGAATTAGAGCCCCAAACAATGTTAGGATCGCTAGTATACCTCCTGCAGCGGTAATTGGCACACCAATAAAGTAATTCAGAGAAGATTTGTCTTTACTTACGTTAAATCGAGCTAACCGGTAGGCTCCAAAGAGAGGAAATAGCCCGGCAATGGCAAACCCTAATACACCTAGGTTCATGAAAGTTGTGTAATATACTAAAAATGAAGGGGCCACCCCAAAAGTGACTATATCTGCTAACGAGTCAAGTTCTTTTCCTAGCTCACTCTCAACACCTAGCATCCTTGCCACACGACCGTCCATAGCATCAAGCATCATACCGATAATAATTAAAATAGCGGCATTGCGAAACTGCCCAGAAGCAGCATAACCAATTGATAAAAAACCACAGTAAATGTTACCTAACGTTAGGATGTTAGGAAGAGCTCTTTTTAAGTACATGTTTTTTCACACCTTTTTGGTCTATAGATTTAGGGCTTTGTTCAGATATGTCTTATCATATCGTATTTTATGGAAAAATAAAAACTCTGTTTACAAATGTAAAGCTTAATTTGGAAAATAAAACTTGTGGAAGGATACCTTACTTTTTTACGAACTTATAGTTTATAAATATCAGAAGTTAGTTTATAATTATCAGATAATACTAGATTTTTTTAGCTATACATTATTATAATAGTGTTTATATGATATAAATGAGACAGAAAAGATGTGTTCCCTAGGTGAGGCTTACTTTTTAAACACCTAAGTAGGAGTTTCTACTCTTTTTTGCAATTATGGGAGGTAAGGAAAGTTAATGAGCAATATGCAGAAAAAAACTGACGTTATCTTAATTGGTGCCGGAGTCATGAGCGCGACTTTGGGATCATTACTGAAAGAGTTAGCACCGGAATGGGAAATTAAAGTATTTGAGAAACTTGCAGTCGCTGGAGAAGAAAGCTCTAACGAATGGAATAACGCTGGTACGGGTCATGCTGCACTTTGTGAGCTTAACTATACATCCGAAAAACCTGACGGATCTGTAGATATTAGTAAAGCAGTTAAAATTAATGAACAATTTCAACTTTCAAGACAGTTTTGGTCTTATCTTGTAAATAAAAACTTAATTCGTAATCCACAGGATTTTATTATGCCAATCCCTCATATGAGTTTTGTAGAGGGAGAGAAGAACGTAACATTTTTGAGAAATCGTTTTAAAGCGCTTTCTGATAATCCTTTGTTTCAAGGAATGGAATTTTCTGATGATCCGAAGAAACTGAAGGAATGGATTCCACTTATCATGGAAGGCCGTACATCAAATGAGCCGATCGCCGCAACAAAAATTGATTCTGGTACGGATGTAAATTTTGGTGCATTAACACGTATGTTGTTTGACCACTTAAAGACTAAGAACGTTGAAATAAACTATAATCACAGTATTGAAGATATTAAACGTGCGGAAGACGGATCTTGGGATTTGAAAGTGCATAATATCGAGACTGGTTACATTGATGACTATAATGCTAAATTTGTCTTTATCGGAGCGGGCGGCGGAAGTCTTCCTTTACTACAAAAAACTGGTATTCCTGAATCAAAACAAATTGGTGGCTTCCCAGTAAGTGGACTATTTATGGTCTGTAAAAATCCTGAAGTTATCGCTCGCCATCATGCGAAAGTATATGGTAAGGCGAAGGTTGGTGCACCACCAATGTCTGTCCCTCATCTTGATACAAGATATATTAATAACGAAAAAGCACTGTTGTTTGGACCATTTGCAGGATTTTCACCAAAGTTTTTAAAAACGGGTTCAAATCTTGACCTAATTGGTTCTGTAAAACCAAATAACGTCTTGACTATGTTAGCAGCAGGCGTAAAAGAGATGGCATTGACGAAATACCTGATCCAGCAAGTATTGCTTTCAAATGAAAAGCGTATGGAAGAATTGCGTGAGTTTATCCCAAATGCCAAAAGTGAGGATTGGGAGATCGTAGTTGCTGGGCAACGTGTGCAGGTTATTAAGGATACGAAAGCAGGAAAAGGAACACTTCAATTTGGTACAGAAGTAGTAAGTGCTTCTGATGGGTCGATCGCTGCATTGCTCGGAGCTTCACCAGGAGCTTCCACTGCCGTTCATGTCATGCTTGAAGTATTAGAAAAATGCTTTCCTCAACATATGTTCGAGTGGAATTCGAAGATTAGAGAAATGTTGCCTTCTTTTGGGGAGTCACTAGTAGACAACCCTAAATTATTTCAAGAGATCCATACATCTACAGCTGAGACTCTTGGTCTAAGCAAAAAAGAGCTTGTTTATAACTAATACAAAAGGACAAATCTTAATCGATTTGTCCTTTTTTAATAGGAATTTTATAAGGTTAAAGATTTTGGTTGCTTGCTACTATTTGTTTTTGAAACTTTCAATAGATAAAGAGAATAGATAAGGAACGCTAGGTTTAGTAGCAAAAAGGCTGTTAACCATTCGATTGGATAATCACTACTATGAACGCCATAAGCACCAGTTCCTGCATATTCAACAGCATCCAAAATAAAGTGGAATACAATTGCAGGAATTAGGCTTTTATTAGCTAAAACCATTGCTGTTAGTGCCATCCCACCAAACGTTGCCCATCCAAACTGGAATAGAGCGTAAGTAACATCGCCACCGACAAAGATATTTCCAAGATGGGCAATTCCGAATAATAGGGATGGTACAATAATGGCAATTGCCGTTCCAAAAGGTAAAATTGCACGAAGTAAAATTCCTCTAAATAATATCTCTTCATTTATGGCAACACCTGCAGCTGCAATCAATAAAAATGGAATGTGGCCCCATGTTGTATTAAACCCAAGTAGGAAAACAAGCGTTAAAGGAATGACAAGGACTGGTAACCAAGTATACCAAGTTTTAGCTGAAGTCGGCATTGTTAAGCCGATTTCTTTGTCGATTTTTAACCATCTGACAACGGCAATCGCACATGTTGCATATATGATCATAACTACCCAACCTAAATCATCTTGGACAGTAAGAGCTGGATTTACGAACTGTATCCCCTTTACTGCTGCCATTCCAAGCAATCCTCTTCCAAACAACACGACTAGAAATAAAATTAAACCATGACGGTATAAGAAATTTTTCATTATTATTACTCCCTTATTCTTATTTTGTATCTTCATTATCGGATAGCTAAGGTCATATCTGATAGTGAGCTTTGTCATAAGTGAGGTCATATGACTTTTATGACTAGTGGTGTTTAGGAACAAAGGAAAAGAAACAAATCATGTGGAATATATGATTATCAAAATTAAATTGGATGGGGAGCATTGTATGTTACCGTTTCAACTCGAAACCCATTGGGTTTTTAAAACTGCACAAGTAACAAGAATTGCATGGTTTATCTTCCACCTTTTGTTCTTTGTCATCTATCTACAAGACAATCCATTGTTTTGGCTATTGATGCCACTATTTTTTACTGCATTTCTTATCCCACAATGGTCTGGAACAAAGTTAGATAGCTTTGGTGTCCGAAATTATCCGTTTCTTGAACTGATTTTTAGCGGATTGTTATTAATTATTGGGTGTTTCGTTCTTGGAAATTATTCCTCGTTTCTATCGATCCCAGCACTCTGCGCTGGTTTATATAGTAAGCCAGGAAAGCACAGATGGTATTTATGGACAGGATTTTCAATTGTCCCCATACTTGCTGTAATGACAGTTGGCTTCGAGCGTTTAGGTCTGGGGGTCATTGAGGGATCCTTCTTTTTCGGGATTGGGATAGCCGTAGCAAAAATGCTTGAGGCAGAACAGAAAGCACAACAGCTACTTGAAGAAAACCAAAGGCAAAATCAGCTTCTAGAGGCGTACGCAAAGCAAATTGAAAAGGTTACTTTACTAGAGGAACGAAACAGGCTTGCTAGAGATCTGCATGATACGATCGGCCATACATTTACTTCTGTCATTATGGGATTAGACGCAGTTTCATACTTAGTAAAGACATCTCCAGATAAAGCACAAGAGCATGTTGATGGATTAAGCAATGTCATGAGAAGGTCCTTAGGTGAAGTAAGGACGTATATCCACCAAATTTCACCTTATGAAGGTAGAGAGGATCTATCTTCTCAATTGCAAAAAATCGCGAGTGAGTTTACCTTAC
Organism: Anaerobacillus alkaliphilus; assembly: GCF_004116265.1. Classification (NCBI taxonomy): domain Bacteria; kingdom Bacillati; phylum Bacillota; class Bacilli; order Caryophanales; family Bacillaceae; genus Anaerobacillus; species Anaerobacillus alkaliphilus. The sequence goes on from NZ_QOUX01000039.1 coordinate 4,609, forward strand.
TCACAAAAACGAAGGTAGATTTCAAGCTTCCTATTAAAGAAGTGCATATAACCTCACTAGGAACAACAACGCTCATCCGTTGTCTTCAAGAAGCATTAACGAATGCAGTCAGACATGGGCGTGCTAGTGAAATCTGTATTGAACTTGGTGAAGAGGATAGTTGGGTGATGTTAGCTATTAAGGATAATGGGATTGGAATTAAAGATACCCCATTTGGTTTTGGCTTGACTGGCATGAGGGAAAGATTGGAATCGCTGCAAGGAGAACTCAACGTTAAAACAAACGAATTTGGCGGAACTTCTGTAACTTGCTTTTTACCTACAAATAAAGGACTGATAAGAGGGAGAATGGAACAAGATGATCAAAGTGTTAATTGTGGATGACCAAGAATTAATAAGAGTGAGTCTTTCTATTGTATTAGGAGGCGAATCGGATCTTGAAATTGTTGGCGTAGCTGAAAATGGCAAAATGGCCACTGAATTAGTGAAAGAGCTTTCTCCTGATATCGTCCTAATGGACATTCATATGCCAGTGATGAATGGAGTTGAGGCAACAGCTCAAATTAAAAGTCAATTTCCTGAGGTAAAGGTGATGATTGTAACCACCTTTGAGGAAATAGATTATGTCCGAGAGGCTTTGGTTGCAGGGGCAGAGGGTTATTTGCTTAAGGCAATACACCCTAAGGATTTAGCAGCTGGTATTCGGTTAGTCCATCACGGAGGCACCTTGATCACACAGGAAATAGCTAAGCAACTTATTAGTCAATGGGCCAATCCTTCTATTGAAGTAAAGAAAGAAAAGAATAAGAAAAATAACTTTGGCCTTACTGAAAGAGAGATTGAAGTATTAGTAGAAATATCAAAAGGCGCTACTAATCGAGAAATTGCCCGAAAACTCTTTTTGACGGAAGGAACGGTTAAGAATTATATTTCAAATATCTATTCAAAGTTAGAAGTGACTGGTAGGCAAAAAGCAGTGTTTAAGGCGAAGGAAGAGGGAATTATTAGTCCATTAGAGAATATGTAGAAGCACTTTACCTCATGAGGGGAAAGTGCTGTTTTTTTGACTGAAATAACGAGTACATGGCCTCGAATTTGGCAAATTTAAGCTTTAAAAAAGTTCCGTTATTTTTTAGAAAATAGCCGTTTTTCAGATTTCGAGGTCCAGTATGTCCTCGAAAATTAGAAAAGGGCGTTTTCAGCTGAAATAACGGAATATATGTCCGCTTAGTTGAGTGGGTAGAGAGGATTTTTGATAGTGGGTTACATATAAGGAAAATAATGTTAATATTAGGGGTGAAGGGGATTGAGGTGATCGATTGGTTTTTACAGCAACTCCACCAAGGATTGTGTTAGTTATTTTGCTTTTACTACAAATTTTCTCTTTTAATTTATCAACAAACCTACCATTAAGAGTTTTCCAAATTGCTCTTATGTTATTTATTTTCTGTGCATTGTTGATCAAGTACCAATTTGAAATACACAATGAAAGACTAATATACCAGATTTTGATTTTCTCAAAACCAATTTTCAAAAGGGAACTTGTACCTAACGATATTATTGAAATTACATTTAAGCATGTCGGGTGGGGGACAAAAGCAGCCTTTGTGAAGGTCAAAAAAGGTGTTAATTGGCGAATTATTGGTTTTGTTCCTGATCATGTGTATTCCGAACTCGCAAATTATGCAACAGAAAATGATGTGAAGGTAGCATTGGATTTCTTTAAAAACTAGGAGTGATTTCTGTGAAAGCAATTTTATTTGATTTCGATGGGACTTTAGCAAATACCTTACCAATATGCTTTGATGCTTTTCAACATGTTTTTAGGAAGTTTGATCAAAAAGAACTTACCTCTGAAGATATTAAGGCAATGTTTGGTCCCTCAGAAACGGGGATTATTAGTGCGAACCTTATCAATCAAAATATCGAAGAGGCAATTGAACATTATTATGAAAAATACTCAGAAAGCCACAAAAGTTTAGTTGTACCTAATCATGAGATAACTAATTTGCTAAACTACTTAAAGGACAAAGGGATCAAGCTTGGGATTGTTACAGGAAAAGCGAGAAGAAGTTTAGATATTTCATTAGAAGCTCTGCAAATGAATGATCTATTTGATGTAATAATTACAGGGGATGATGTTATTCAGCCTAAACCTCATCCAGAGGGAGTTATCAAGGCATTGGCATTTCTAGAGGTTGGACCTCATGAAGCGATGTTTATTGGAGATAGTGATGCAGATATACAGGCCGGTGTTCAAGCAAATGTTTTTACAGTAGGTGTCCAATGGTTACCTGATTATCAAACGTTGGAATTTTCTATTGAACCTCATTCCGTTTATTATAGTGTGATTGATTTTAAGAATTCGTTGGGATTTGGTGAACGAAATGAGTTATAAATGGCTGGACTGGGCAAGGAGGATTCAATCATTATCTCAAGCAGGGCTAACATTTTCCAAGGATATTTATGATCTTGAACGGTACGAAGAGTTACGAACCATAAGTGCAGAGATCCTGGCGGAATATACAGGTGTAAAAATTGAGACGATCGAAGAATTTTTTGTTAAAGAAAAAGGTTATCCTACACCAAAGGTTGATGTTAGAGGAGTAGTTTTTAGAGAAGATAAAATATTAATGGTTAGAGAAAAAATAGATGATTGCTGGTCTTTACCGGGTGGCTTCTGTGACGTTGGGTTATCCCCTGCGGAAAATATAGTGAAAGAAATAAAAGAGGAGTCCGGTTTTGACGTAGTCCCTGTAAAATTGTTAGCAATTTTGGACATGAACAAACATCCTCACCCACCTCAACCGTATCATTATTATAAAGTATTCATCCGGTGTGAAATAATTGGTGGAAATGCTAGAAATGGGATAGAGACAAAGGGTATTAATTTTTTTGAGAAAAATAACTTGCCAAACCTATCCACTGATCGAAATACAGAGTCACAAATACATACACTGTTTGAATTTTTGGTAGAACCTCATAAACAAGCACTATTTGATTAAAGGTGGAATTTTCTTGTCAGATATAACTACGTTACTAAATAATATTCCAAAACTTGAATATGGGAAAAGGTTCATACTTGGCATAGATGGATTAAGTCGCTCTGGTAAAACAACTCTCGTGTCACAGCTAAAGGAACTAGTGGATGAGAGGGGCATTCCTACTTGTGTTTTTCATATTGATGATCACATTGTTGAGAGGAAGAGACGCTACGATACGGGACATGACGAGTGGTATGAATATTATCAGTTACAATGGGATGCTGAGTGGATAAAATTGAATTTCTTTGAAAAATTAGCGACAGCTAAGCAACTTCAATTGCCAATGTATGATAGTCACACTGACTCTCACAGAGTAGAGGTTAATGAAATTCCTGATAATTGTTTAATAATTGTTGAAGGAGTATTCCTCCAGAGAAAAGAGTGGAGAGGTTACTTTGATTTTTTTGTATATCTGGACTGTCCAAGACAAGAAAGATTTAGGCGCGAAAATGTTATTACTCAGAGTAATATTGAGAAGTTTAAGAAACGATATTGGAAAGCGGAAGATTATTACCTAGAAAGTGAAACTCCAATGGAAAAGGCGGATTTAATCATAAGCTGCTAGCAGTTTTGGAGTTTGGTAGAGGAGGCTAAAAATGATGCATAATTGGACTATGTATCTAAATATGGCTATTGGAACTGTAGGTATCATTCTCGTTTTCTTAGGGTTATTTGAGTTTGTTAATTTAGTAGAAGACATAAAAGGGCTAATTTTAATCTTGGTAGGTCTAACGATTATCATCCATTATGTTTACCACCTAGAAAAGAAAGCGGGAATTAGTAATAAAATAATCTGGGTAAGGGCGATCATTCTTATCCTGGTAATTTATCTGGTGTATTATTTTCTGTAAAGTATTACTTTTTCATAAGGTAATGCTTTTTTGTTTATCCGCCTCAGTCTGCAGACGGATAGAAAATCAACCTACGGTTCGTTTCGATCAGGATACAAGAAAATTATAATTGAAGTAATAGATCGTACAGAAAGTAGGTAATAACTATGAACAATAAAAGCTTTAAAATGTTTCTACTGATTTGGGCGGGGCAATTCGTGTCGGTAATAGGTACTAGTTTAACCTCGTTTGCTCTAGGTTTTTGGGTACTGACCGAGACTGGTTCTGTCACGCAGTTTTCAATGATTATTCTTTCTTTAGTTTTACCAACAATTATTATCTCGCCTTTTGCTGGAGTAATTATTGACCGTTTTTCAAGGAAGAAACTAATGATTTTAGCTAATAGTGCGGCTGCCTTTTCTACGCTCATCATTTTAGCTTTAGTTCTTACAAACAGTTTAGAAATCTGGCATATCTATGTAACGACAGCTTTTGCAGCGAGCTTCAATACGTTTCTTATGCCAACTTACCAATCAGTGATTTCTCTGTTAGTACCGAAAAAGCAATTAGGTCGGGCTAATGGTTTAATACAGATCGGGGAATCTGCATCTATTATTATTGCACCGACTGTCGCTGGCTTACTACTTCACCTACATGGCTTACATGCTGTTATTATCATTGATTTAGTAGCTTTTATTATTGCAGTTACAACTTTAGTTTTTGCGAAAATTCCAGAACTTGAAACAAAGCAAACATCGAAATTAAACACAAAACAGTTTTTCGTGGAAGCTAAGGAAGGTTGGCATTACATTATGAGTCAGCCTGCATTTAAGTGGTTATTATTTTTTTCTGCTTTTATTAATTTGCTTCTTGGTTTTGTAAATGTGTTGCTTCAACCGTTAATTATTACGTTATCGTCAGAACAAACGCTTGGAATGGTTTTATCAATTACAGGCTTTGGGATGTTACTAGGTGGAATTATAATAAGTGCTTGGGGCGGACCAAAAAATCGAATTAATGGAGTTTTTATTAGCTGTGCTATTGGAGGAATGATGATTACTCTGATTGGCTTTACAACGTCAATCGTATTTATAACCATGTGCTTTTTCATGTTTCTCTTCTTGCTACCAATTGTAAATTCTTGTAGTCAGGCAATATGGCAAAATAAAGTGGAACCTTCAATCCAAGGTCGTGTATTTACAATTAGAAGAATGTTAGGTACTTCTCTATATCCACTAGCGATTGTCATGGCAGGGCCACTAGTTGATAAGGTATTTAATCCGTTAATGGAACCAGGGGGCATCTTCGCAAATACAATAGGTCAGTTGATCGGTGTAGGGGAAGGTCGAGGCATAGGACTTCTTTTTATAGTGATTGGTGGGTTATTTATGATAGTTACTACTGTCGTCTACCTACAGCCGAAAGTAAGACAGATGGAAAGTGACATCCCTGATGCTATCATCGAAGAAAAGGAACTGTTAAGTGAACCTGTCTAATTGGTAGGGTATAATAAAATTTGTAAAAGCAGACCATATAAAGGGAAACTTAACATTTTTATAGAAGTTAACAGATAAAAAAGTAAAAGGTGATAAGATGAGAAATAAAGCAGGATGGAATTTTGACAATAGTTATACCCGCTTACCAAAGGCATTTTTCTCTAGTATTGACCCAGATCCTGTAGACTCACCGGAAATCGTTATCTTTAATCAGACACTTGCGACATCCTTAGGGTTGAGCGTTGACGCACTACAAAGTGGTGAGGGTGTCGAGGTTTTTGCTGGAAATGAAGTTCCTGAAGGGGGATTGCCGATTGCTCAAGCGTATGCAGGCCATCAATTTGGTCACTTTACGATGCTAGGAGACGGTCGTGCGATATTACTTGGTGAACAAATCACCCCTCAGGGTGAACGGTTTGATATTCAATTGAAAGGTCCCGGAAGAACACCATATTCCAGGGGCGGCGATGGTCGAGCAGCACTTGGACCAATGCTTCGTGAGTATATTATAAGTGAGGCGATGCACGCTCTTGGTATTCCAACGACTCGCAGTTTGGCGGTTGTCACTACAGGGGAAGCAGTAATCCGTGAAACAGAACTACCTGGTGCTATTCTAACTCGTGTGGCGGCAAGTCATTTACGTGTTGGTACGTTTCAGTATGCTGCTAACTGGGGGAAAGACGAAGAATTAAAGGAGTTAGCGGATTATACAATTAAGCGCCATTACCCAAACATTGCGGATAAGGATAATAAATATCTTTTATTTCTTCAGGAAGTAATTAGTCGACAAGCTAATCTGATATCAAAATGGCAGCTAGTTGGATTTATTCATGGAGTCATGAATACGGACAACATGACCATTAGCGGAGAAACGATTGACTATGGACCTTGTGCCTTTATGGATACTTACGACCCAGCGACTGTTTTTAGTTCAATTGATCGGCAAGGGCGCTACGCCTATTCCAATCAGCCGTATATTGGTGGGTGGAATCTAGCAAGACTTGCTGAAACGCTCTTACCACTTTTACATGAAGAGAAGGAACAGGCAATTGAAGTAGCTCAAGATGCACTTAAAGGGTATTCCGAGTTGTATCAGTCTTACTGGATGGCTGGAATGAGATCAAAACTAGGGCTATTCAATGAAGAGACAGAAGATGGCGCTCTAATAGAGGGTCTTCTGACGATGATGCAAAAAAATCATGCGGACTTTACCAATACGTTCCGTTCATTAACAGAAGATAAAGTGGAGGAAACAGTCCTGTTTGATACACCTGAATTTACTAAATGGTATGAGTTATGGCAAGGAAGATTGGGAAGGCAGGAAGAAACAAAAGAACAAGCGCGAGAGTTAATGAGGTCTTCGAATCCTGCCATCATTCCACGTAACCATAGAGTAGAGGAAGCTTTAGAAGCTGCGGTGCAAGGAGACTACAGTGTGATGGAGCGACTCCTTAAAGTTCTATCAAACCCTTACGCCAGCTTGCCTGAACAGGTAGATTATTGCAAACTACCAGAGAAAACGGATCGTCCTTACCGAACATTTTGTGGAACATAAAAAAATTATTTCTAGAGAGGCTGACTTAGGTTGGCCTCTCTATTTGCATCCTTTTTTGTAAAAAATTGAAACTTTGGTGGAATACGTTCGTAAATATGGTAACTGTATAGCGAAGACAGGAGGGAGTTTAAAATGACTGCTAGTAAAGTATCGAAAAGGTTTCTCGCAAGTGGAACGTTGGTAGGAATATTGTTAGGTGTAGGGATAGGCATGGCAATGGATAATCTTGCCGTTGGTATCGCCATTGGTTTAGCTCTTGGTTCAGGAATGGGAGCTGTAGGACAAAAGAAAAAAGAGTAGGTGTTGATTTTATGATTGAAGTGTTTATCTTTCTAGGATTGGTATTTATCCTGTGGGTATTGACTAATAGAAAAGTGAAAGCTAGGTTTAACTTGGAAGAAAGAGTAGGCTTTCGTAGGCATGTGCACCCTACTCAAATATGGGGAGAAATTTACATCATATTAATTATGCTTTTTATTCTATATTTAGTGGGTCCTGACCAATCAGAATACGCAGTCATCTTTGGTTTTATTATACCGCTAGGACTCTATCAACTGTTCATGGAGTGGAAGTATGACAGAGCTTCTAACCATTATCGGCTTACAATAGTAAATATAAGCTTTTTAATTATAGCCTTTGTTGGTTTATTAATTTTTACATTTCCGAAAACAATTAATGAAACATACCAAATCTTTATTTTTTCAGAAGATGGAGAGTTTAGTGAGAAGATTGAAATAGAAGTGAATGGGAAACTAAGAAGGAACTTGTTTTATGGGGATATGTTTGAAGGAAAAATGGCGATGGCAGAGCAAGAATTTCTAACGATTAATTATGGCAGGGAAAACAAAATTTCTTTTCGTGCGAACCAATTTTTGCACACAATGGTTGGGCTAAATAGTAGCAATAGAGGAGAAGTATGGACGGAAAAAGATATGGTATCGTTTGCTGGTAAACTAATTGAGTTAGAGCCATTTACAAGTAATCATGTAAAATTTGCTGGACCAGCTGAAACAATAGAAGAAGCGTTATTACTTTACGAACAATTAACACCTCAATAAGTTTGGAATTATATAGATGTTTGAGGAATAATAATTCCTATAGAAAAAATCATGTGAAAAGAGGAGATTGGTTTGGGTATTTTAGATGGATTAATGGGTAATGCATCAGAAGTGAACATTCAAGATGTGAAAAAAGAATTTGCTAAAGTTTTAACAAAAGACGAAACAGTTGATAAAGCATATAAGCTAATTCGGGACCTCTTTATTTTTACCAATAAACGTCTAATTCTAGTCGACAAGCAAGGGCTGACTGGAAGAAAGGTTGAACTTCATTCAATTCCATACAAAAATATTACTCACTTTAGTATTGAAACAGCAGGCAACTTTGATTTAGATGCGGAATTAAAGATCTGGATTTCAGGTAGCTCCGCTCCTCTTCAAAAACAATTCAACAAAAGCCTGAATATCTATGAGCTCCAAAGCGTGCTAGCTGAATATGTACTATAGAAGCAGAAAACTGACGATCGTTGACGTCAGTTTTTTTTATTGAAGCAGTTTTTCTTGAAGTTTCTTTCCATTGAACAAAATCTCAACATCATTATTTTTTAAAGGATGTGTTAATTTCTGAAGATAATAATAGATCCCTAAGTGATAGCAGAGTGCAAGAAATACAAATGATAAACGTAAAAGTAGTAATGCGAGTGGTGAGAGGAACTTACCCAAAAATAGCGTGACTAACATGATGCCTAGGAAAGTTATTGCTCCTAGAAAATGTAATTTTATCTCTCGATCTGTTAGTGCTTCTCTACCTTCCAAAAGTATCACTCCCCTGGTTGCAAATTAATAAAGTTATTATAGAGTATGAGAAATCACCTAGACTTTATGCTATTTGTATTGAGGATCTTCAGCTTTTCAGACATTGAAAAACAGAAGATTTTTTTTGAAGAATCCTTTTTACCCCAAAAATTATCCTGGTAAATGAATACAAGTTGGTTGTTTGTCAAAAGGTAAGAAAAAAAGGGGGTAATAAAATGGAACACTCTCCAGAACTTACATCTTCTGAAGTTGCGGCATTATGGGGTGCATATATGCAAAATTCCATGTCTTATTACGTAGTTCAACATTTTTCAAATGTTAATGAGGATAACGATCTTAGTGAGATAAGCCAAAAAGCTTTAAACAACTGTGATTTTGTAGTAAAAGAGGTAAAGAACTTGTTTGAAAAAGATAATCATGCAGTGCCTATTGGATTTACTCAAGAAGATATCAACTTAGAAGCTCAAAGGGTCTATTCAGATCTATTTGCGCTAAGATACATAAAATATATGGCAGCAGCGGGGACAGCTGCAGCTGCTGCTTTACTAGAAGTTTTGGCAAGGAATGATGTAAGGGAATTTTTTTCAAAGACATCTCAAATCTTTATGGAATTATATAATGACTCGTGTGACTTGCTCCTGAAAAAAGGTGCCTTTATTAGATCTCCTACGATACCACCAATGGAAAAGGCTGAATATATACATGATACAACTTTTTTATCAGGATTAATCGGAGGACATCGTCCGTTAACTGTGATAGAAATGGCACATATTTCGAAAAATACAGAAACTAATTCTATTGGAAGAACTTTTATAGCGGGGTTTTCACAAACTGCAAATGACCCTAAAGTTAGAAAATATATGGAGAGAGGAACAGAAATAGCAGCGAAGCACGAGACCGTATTTAGAGACATCTTAATTAAAGAAGGGGTACCGTTGCCAAGTTCTTGGGATTCAACTATATCAAAGTCGATTGAGGCTCCTTTTTCTGATAAGCTTATGATGTTTCAAATAGTAAGCTTAAATGAACTAAGTGTGTCTGGTTATGGAGCATCAATTGGATCTAGTCTCAGGAAAGATCTATCGGGTCATTACACGCGTTTAGTAGCAGAAATCTTACAATATGGAAATGATGGTGTGAAATTGATGATTGAAAATAGATGGTTAGAGCAACCACCACAAAATGTCGATCGAGAGGCATTGAGAAATAGGAGTAATTGAAAGGTTTGGGCGACTGAATTGTGGAAAGTATGTTATTTTAGTGCTGTAAGTCACTAATGTCATTCGGAACACTCCGAAACCTCATAAGAATGCTACCAATAAAAAACTGACGATCAATAAAACGTCAGGTTTTTATTGGTATGGTTGCTCAACAATTAAATGATATGATTAACAAATTCAAACTCTAGGAAAAAAGGACTGTCGGTTAGGACAGTCCTTTTAGCATTTGTTATAGTTCATGTTCTTTATTTTAAAAAAATAGTGAGTTAGTTGTATGATAGTGGTGCAACAGTTGGATATGTATTGTATAATTCTGAGTGTGTGAGAAATAAATAAATATAATAAATTTTGAGACAACAGGAGGGAAACTATGAATATACTACATAAACCAACACAAGAACATGCACCTATCTTAGAGGCCTATATCCAGGTTATTCCTTTCATACAAGCCATGCTGCCAGATATCGGCATAGGTATTACGAATTGTGAAGAGTGGCTTGTCTATTATCCAGGGACAAAGATTGACATAGGAGCAAAACCTGGAAGGAAAATCGATCCTAATGAGCCTCTGGCAGAGTGTATTAAATATAAGAAAAATATTAGAACTGAAGTTGCTGCTGAATTTTTCGGCTTCCCTTTTACAGGGTTAGCGAGACCTATTTTAGAAGGAAATAAGGTAGTAGGAACGATTGCCATTCAGCTTCAGGAACAAAATGAGAAAAAGCTAATGGAGATTTCTGACGCAATGGTGTTATCACTTGCTCAAGCGAATGAGGGTGTATCAAAGATAGCTGCAGGTGCTGAAGGACTAGCTGATGTTTCCGAAACACTGCTTTCTCAATCTAAAAATGCTAAAGAATATGTAAAAGACACAGATGATGTTTTAAAATTTATTAAGAGAATTGCTGACCAAACAAATCTACTAGGTTTGAATGCCTCGATCGAAGCAGCTCGCGCGGGCAATATGGGGAGAGGTTTTGGCGTTGTAGCAGAAGAAATCCGTAAGCTATCACATGAAACAGTTGCCTCAACTGAAAAAATTCGTACTACATTGACGAATATTCAAAAGTCTATGGATGAGATAACAGCCTCTATTGAAAAAGTAGTTGCTGTAGGCAAAGAACAAGCTTCTTCCACAGATGAGATTTCCTTATTTATTGATGAAATTGAGAAAATGAGTAAACAATTGAACAAATACGCGTCTGAGTTGCTGTAGATTTGTGCTTGTTGAGCAGGTGCAGAGTTTATGAGTCCATAGGTTCCGTTATTTTGCCTAAAATGACGTTTATTTTAGTTTCGAGGACACAGAGGCGCTTATTTTAGTAAAGGCTCTTTTCGTATACATTGTGGCTTTTCTATCCTAAAATTATCGAAAAAATACCCTAGATGAAGATATCAGCCAATAAATTATGTAAGAAAAGAGCATTACTTACTAAATTAGTGGTGAATTCTTAGTAATTTGTGTAAAAATCCGGCTTTTGGAATTTTTACGAAAGCAACAAACTTTGCGAAAACAGCCTTAGTAAAAAACGTTACTTTTCCCCTGTTTTTTCAAAAATAGCGGTATCTATGTCCTCGAAACCTCAAAAAAGACCAGATTCACTGAAATAGCGGTATCCATGTCCGCCAAATATGAAACTACCTTCTCCAAATAAGAAAACCGAGAACAAACTGTTCTCGGTTTTTTTTAAGCCCTATAGTCTAAACTTTCCAACTTGCTCGGATAACTCACTCGCTAACTTACTCAAACTTTCAGCAGAAGCTGTAATCTCTTGCATAGATGCAGATTGTTCTTCAGCCAAACCTGCAACAGTCTGAGTTTTTGTAGTTGCCAGCTCTGTAATTCTAGTTACTTCATTGAAAGTCTCAGTGACTTGTTCTGTACCGCTAGCCATCTGCTCGGATATAGCAGAAACCTCTTGAATTTTACTAGAAACACTTTGAGCAGACTCTAAGATTTCTTGGAATGACTTACCTGTATTTTCAATAATCGTAACACCAGTTAAAACATCTTCGGAGACTATATTCATTTGGTCTACAGTTGCCACGGTATCCGCTTGGATTGATTGGATTATTTGTGTAATTTGAGTTGCTGATTGATTGGATTGTTCTGCTAGCTTTCTAACTTCATCGGCTACTACAGCAAATCCTTTGCCGTGTTCCCCGGCTCTTGCTGCCTCTATTGCTGCGTTTAATGCAAGTAAATTCGTTTGCGATGAAATGGCTGTAATAGCGATAACAATTTTTTCAATTTCTTTAGACCGATCATCCAAAGTTTGTAGTGACTTTGAAGTTCTTGTTACATTTTCTTCGATCGTTTTCATTTGAGTGACAGCTTTGTTTATCGTACTTTCACCTTGTTGTGCTTTGTGAGTTGTCTCCTCAGAAGCCTTTGCTACGGTTGAAGTTGTTGTTGCAATTACTTGTATTCCCTCAGATATTTCATTTATAGCGAGATTACTATCTTGTACTTGTTTTAATTGTGTATCAGCACCTGTAGAAATCTCATCAATGGAGAAAGTGACCTGTTGTGTCGCCTCGTTTGTTTGCTCAGCACTTGCAAGTAACTGTTCTGATGAAGAGGCTAAATTTTCGCTGGCTTGCTTAACGGTATAAATTAGGTTACGCAAGTTGTCAGCCATCATATTGAATGAATGGCTCAGGTCAGCAATTTCATCCTTTGACGTTGTTTGTATTCTAGTAACATTTAAATCGCCTCTTGAGATTTTCTCAGCCATTTGAGAAAGTTGAGAGAGAGGTTTAATCTTTATAAACAGCAAGTAGAAGGTGACTGCTAGAGAAATAATGACTAAGGTAGCTGAGCTAATCATGATAAAAAAGCTAACCTGAACTGCCTTCTTTGCATCGTTTAATATTGTGTTTGTCCAATGTTGTATTTTATCGTTGAATTCATGAATAGGCTCTGCAATGATATTTTTTCCATTATCGTAATCAGGTCCAAAGACAAGTGTTCTGGCGATATTTAAATTTCCTTTTTCAACAGCTGCCATCGCTTGTTCTTCAAGAGATATTAATTTATTTGAGTTAGCCGATGCAAGTTCTATAAGATTGATAAAGTCAATTGGAACCTCTAACTCATGTAATCTTTCAACGACGTGATCTCTCGTTTTAGTTTCATTAACTTCTTTCCAGTAGTTATTAAAATGTTTCTTATCTCCAAACTGTGTGTATGCCCTTACTTCATTTGTTAAATAATCCGATGAATCACCAAGTTTAGTAGATAATAGTACTAGCTCTGCTTGCATATTGTATGCTTGTTCTTCTTGTTTCACACTTTCTGATAATTGATAAATTGTCCAAACTGTTAATAAAAATAGGATGGAGGTAATGATCGTAGTTGTCTTTAACAAGGTTTGTAATTTCATGATGTTTTCCTCAATTCTAGTTGGATATATTACCTCTCTTAGAAAATCAACTTTTCTTATGGTATTTAGTATTTTACCATCTATCATACCTGAGCGAAATAGTCTCTTTGAATAATATTCCTAGTATTAAAAATCCCAGTTGTTTTTTGGGGTTTTACTATTTTTGGTTTTGTTAAATATTTGCTATTTCGATAAGGTGTGCAACTCTTTTTCGTTTAAGAACTTTTTGGGAAGGTTTTTTGTCGTCGTATCACGAATTATTGCTTAAGTAAATTGAATATCAGGAGAAAAAAGTATGCTAGAGTTAATAGAGGACTATCTTGTAAATATGTCATTTATTCTTTTACCTATTTTATTATGTCAATCATTACTAACTCGTGACCATACTTGTTTTGAAACGAAAAAGCAGAAGGTTCTACTTTCAATCATCTTTTCTGTTACAAGTCTATTATGTTTAAGCTTTCCTGTAGTGTTGGAAGGAGGCATATTGGATTTACGTCTAATTCCATTCATTGTTGCTACATTGTATGGAGGCTTTAGGGTAGGGTTGATAGTCTTAATCACCTCATTATTGTACCGGTTTTATTTAGGTGGGCTCGGATTTTATATTTCTATAGTGGAGTATCTTATCGTTTTCTTACTATTGCTATTAATCATAGACCGCTACCGATCATATACGTTTGCGAAGAAGTTAGTCACATCATCAGTTATTTGCTTACTTCCAACATTAGTTGGAATACCAGTTGCGTATTACCTATTTGGTATTGAAGCATTAAAAGTTTCAGTAATTCTAATAATTTTCACACAGTTAAGTATTTTATGTTGTATTTATATAATGGAAAGTACATTAGAAAAAGTACGAATTATTATTGAGTTACATAAGTTAGAAAAAGAGTCTATCGTAAGCCATTTAGCAGCATCAGTCTCCCATGAGGTTAGGAATCCATTAACGGTTACCAAAGGGTTTCTCCAGCTTTTAAAAGAAAAGAACAAAAATAGTGAGGACCACCAGTATTTCACAATGGCATTAGACGAGCTGAAAAATGCTGAATTAATTCTTTCTGACTTTCTTACCTTTGCCAAGCCAGCAATTGAGAGTATAACAACAGTAGATATGTATGAAGAAATCCAAAGGTCTATCAATGTTATTAGACCACTAGCTAATCTTAGTAATGTGAACATTCATTTCGAAGGTAAACCGCTCAAGTTTAAAGGAGATAAACAGAAAATTCATCAGGCATATGTAAATATCTTGAAAAATTGTATTGAAGCTATGCCGAAAGGCGGAAACTTAAAGATATCATTGCAAGATAATGAAAAGTATCTTGAAATTATTATTAAGGATACTGGGATCGGGATGAGTCAATCACAGCTTTTACGACTAGGTGAACCCTTCTTTTCTACTAAAGAAACAGGAACTGGTTTAGGGATGATGGTTGCCTTTAGTATTATTAAAAGTATGGGTGGAACTTTAGAAGTTTCTAGCGTGCTAAATGGTGGGACAACCTTTAAAATATCATTCTTGATGGTGACAGATCTAACAAAAGCACATTAAGCATGTGCCTTTTTGTGTATGGGAGAGGTTATGATAGAATAGAATTATTGTGGTTAAGTTAAGTTTTCCAAAGGAGTCTCTGTATGAAAGGATTTTACGCAAAAATTAATAAGAGTAATTACTATTTTTCAGTATTAGCAGTGATTGCGGTTATGTTTATGGGCTTGTTTGTTTCAAATCCTAAATTAGATGAATTGACATTTGGATATATTATACATTTAGTTTTAGTTATGGCCTTATCTGTTAGTCTATTACTATATCCTAAGTTTAAAACTAGTGGTTTTAAGATAGTAATTATTACGTTATTTTCACTATATTTCTACGCGATTTTCTTTTTATATCCTGAAACATGGTCAACCTTTATCTTTATTTGTCTAATTCCGGCTATTTCTATATTTTATTTTGATAGAACGTTGTTTTATTTCTCATTAGTATTAAATGTATTTTTAATTGGTATTTCATTTAGTTACCTGGTACTTGTCGATCAAGGGCTTCTTTATTCATATATTAAACAAGACATTATTGGGAATTTTATTAACTTCATAGGTAGCCAAGTCATCCTAACTCTCATCTTTCATTTATCATATTCCCGTATTAAGCAGCAGCAAGTATACTATGAAAAAATACAACAGGCAGAACGGTTGAAGACCTCGGGTCAGTTGGCGGCAGCTGTCGCTCATGAAATACGAAATCCTATTACTGTAGTGAAAGGATTTTTGGATTTATATAAAAATGATCCGAAAATAAAACTAGAAATGGGAAGTCATTTTCAATTAATGAGTGATGAATTAGATACTGCAGAGCATGTCATTTCTCAATTTCTAGCGATTGCAAAACCAAATTTAGATCAATCAACAGAAGTTGTAAATGTAAGAGAGACTCTAAAAAGTGTTTCAGATCTTCTTAAATCCTATGGTGTGTTGAACGATAATGTGATTGAGTTAGAAGTCGATGACAAATGTTATATTCAGGTTAATAAAATTGAATTTAAGCAATTAATGATAAATCTAATCAAAAATGCAATCGAAGCTTCTAAAAATGGTAGCGCCATTTCCGTTACAGGGAAGAGGCAGAAAGATGATGTGGAAATGCAAATCATTGATAATGGCTGCGGCATGTCAGAACAAGAGGTTAAGGCCCTTGGTACCCCGTTTTATTCGTTGAAAAGTAAAGGAACCGGTTTAGGTTTAATGATTTGTTTTAATATGGTTGCACAATACAATGGTACGCTCAAATTTGACAGTGTTGAAGGTGAAGGAACAACGGTTACAATACGCTTCCCAGCCACAAAGTCATCAAGGTAAAAAAACTGCACCTCCACTATAATTGGGGTGCAGTTTTTTCTTATTGGCCTTGACCTAGTGAGTATCCTAACTCACCATTGAAACGATATAGATTTTCAATTTTAATAAAATCTAATCCGGCTTCTTGGACACGTCCTAAAAGTTTAATAATGTCTTCATTTGAAACAGTTCCTTGAGCTTCGTTAATTTGGAAGCGACAACGCCAGTGGTCAGTTGTAAATGTTTCTGGAAATCCGTTTGGATAGACTTTTACACCACGGTTTGTGATAACTGCCAACTTGAATTCTGGACCACCAACAGTCTCTAACTTTTGCCCAATTTCGTCAGATGTTAATTCATTATTAAATAAGAATACATCCACTCCGTCTAATTCGCGTGTTACGTCTGCTTTTGGACGGTCCTTTACAAGTGGGTTTAGTTTGAACTGAGGCGCTTCTGACTCATCAGCATGTTTATATTCAACAGGTTCAAATGTAGTCGGGAGTTGACCTAGTCGTTCGATAACAGCGTCAGCAAACTCTTTTGTACCTACCGCAAAACGACCTTTTGCAATATCTCCTGTGAAAACTTGATCCTCAATAGTTTTTAGCCAGGCATTATGTATCTTCGCCGCAACTTCTGGTTGCCCAATATGAACAAGCATCATAATTGCCCCATGTATTAATCCGGATGGGTTAGCAATTCCCCTGCCAGCAATGTCAGGAGCACTTCCGTGGATCGCTTCAAACATAGCTACTTGATCACCGATGTTAGCAGAGCCTGCTAGTCCTACGCTTCCCGTTACTTGAGCAGCAACGTCTGATGCAATGTCCCCATATAAGTTTGGAATAACGATGACATCGAAATCCTGAGGTGTATCTGCAATTTTTGCCATCCCAATATCAATAATCCAATGTTCTGTTTCGAGATCAGGGTACTCAGTAGCAACCTCTCTAAATACTTTATGAAAAAGTCCGTCAGTTAATTTCATAATGTTGTCTTTTGTTAAGCATGTTACTTTTTTTCGGTTGTTCTTTCGAGCATATTCAAACGCATAGCGAACAATCTTTTCTGTTCCGGGTCTTGTAATGATTTTTAAGCATTGCACAACTTCCGGCGTTTGCTGATGCTCAATACCTGCGTATAAATCTTCCTCGTTTTCACGAATGATGACCATGTTCATATCTGGGTGTTTGGTTTGAACGAATGGAGCATAAGAAACATTTGGTCTAACGTTTGCATAGAGTCCTAATGTTTTACGAATTGTTACATTTAAACTTTTGTAACCGCCGCCTTGAGGTGTAGTAATTGGCCCTTTAAAGAATATTTTCGTTCTTCTTAATGACTCCCAAGCTTCGTCAGGAATTCCTGATGTATTTCCTTGTAGGTAGACTTTTTCACCTATATCGATAAATTCAGGTTCAATCATTGCTCCTGCATGGTCTAAGATTCTTAGAGTTGCATCCATGATTTCTGGACCAATGCCATCGCCTCTAGCGATCGTAATTGCACGTTTTTGCGTCATAACTCGTAACTCCCTTTCGTAGTTAGTATCGAAAAACTCCTTTTGTATTTTACCATAATTTAACTCGGTAATGCCATTAACGTGATAGATTGTTACTCAGTTCTTTTCCCCAGCATTCCATAGAAAAAAATATTCGTAATATCTTCAGTTAGAGGCAAAATTCTTTGATAGACTTCTTCTTTTTGCATGTAGTCTTTCATCATTTGAATGTAAAAAAGTATCGCTTCATTGGATAGGTTGGGGTCAATATAACCTTTTTCCTTTCCTTCATTCAGTAATTGATTAAAGTAAGGAATGGCTCTTTGGGCATAAATTTGTTCAATATAATTGCCTTCAGAGTATTCTTTCATTAAATATTGATAAAACTCTTCATTAATTTGATTGGCGACTTCCTTCTTTTTAAAAATAAGTCTTTTTATTTTTTCAGGAAAAAGGACGTCTGCATGGATGACACTTTCAAAGTCATCGACTGCTCTATCTACATAGTAAATGAAGATCTCATGAATTAAGTTATGTTTGCTTTCAAAATAATTATAGATTGTGACTTGAGAAACCTTCGCTTCTTTGGCAATCTCGGCAATGGAAACCTTTTGTATGCCATGTTTCATAAATAGGGCCAATGCGGCTTCTAAAATATTTCGCTTTTTTAATTCGCGACGTCGTTGGAAACCATCCATGTCTTTCACCTCAACTTTAGTGTAATAAAAATTTTGTAATAAAACAATTAAAAGAGTTCATAAACTATTGTCAAATGGCCCTGTTTTGTATATTATGAACTATATAGGTTAAAATATTTCAAAATTTATATAAAAAAGGTCTAGAGGAGGACTTTCACGATGACCATTTTAAAAACAGTCAATGTTACAAAGAGGTTTGGTAAGTTTACAGCATTAGACGGCGTGAATATGGAAGTGAAAAGTGGGGAAGTATTTGGCTTCATTGGTCCAAATGGAGCTGGGAAATCTACGACGATTCGAGTATTACTTGGTATTTTAAAAGCTTCTGAGGGAGAAGCGAAAATTTTTGGTAAAGATGCTTGGAAAGATGCGGTTGAAATTCATAAACGATTATCTTACGTTCCGGGTGACGTAAATCTATGGCCGAACCTCACGGGTGGAGAAGTCATTGATTTATTTATGAAAATGCGCGGGTCATCGAACAACAAGAAACGAGAGGAACTAATTCAAAAATTTGACTTAGATCCATCAAAAAAATGTCGTACCTATTCCAAAGGAAATCGCCAAAAAGTAGCTTTAGTTGCTGCGTTTTCTTCAGATGCCGATCTGTTTATTTTGGATGAGCCAACATCTGGACTTGATCCATTAATGGAAAAGGTATTCCAAGAATGTGTCCTAGAGGCAAAACAAGCAGGGAAGAGCGTTCTCCTTTCTAGTCACATCCTTTCAGAGGTAGAGCGATTATGTGACCGAGTTGGAATTATTCGTCAAGGTAAGATCATTGAGTCGGGAAGCTTACAAGAGCTACGTCATTTAACGAGAACAAACTTAATTATAGAAACGAAGCAATCTATTCCATCTTTAGGTGAACTAAAAGGGGTATATGATCTAGCGATGCAGGATCAAGCATTTTCATTTCAGGTAGACCCTGAAGAGTTAGACGAAGTGATGAAGTATGTAAGTCAATTCGGTCTTCTTAGGTTAGAAAGCTCACCACCAAAATTAGAGGATTTATTTATGCGTCACTATGCATCTGAGCCGGGAGCGGGAGGTGCATCCTAATGTGGAAGCAGCTTTATAATCAGACAGGCAGGCTTTCCCGTTTTATTATACGACGTGACCGAATTCGCCTGCCAATTTGGCTTTTTTCAATCATCGGGATTACGATCCTTACAGCTAATGCATTTACTGGTTTGTATCAATCAGATATAGAGCGCCAGGCAATTGCCGAAACGATGCGTAACCCTGCAATGACAGCAATGGTTGGCCCAGGTTTCGGATTGGATAACTACACAGTTGGAGCAATGATGGCACATCAAATGCTGTTATTTACAGCGATCGCAGTAGCAATCATGAGTATTTTATTAGTTACTCGCCACACGCGGGATGACGAAGAAGAGGGTCGTATTGAACTTGTTCGTTCGTTACCAGTTGGACGGTTATCCAATCTTACTGCAACAGTCATTGTTTTGTTTTCCGTTAATCTACTATTAGCAATACTAGTTGGCTTTGGTTTGTTTGCGTTAGGAATTGAAAGTCTTGATCTAAATGGATCACTTTTATATGGAGCTGGTTTAGGTGCAACTGGTATGTTTTTTACGGCTGTGACAGCTTTATTTGCACAAGCTTCAGGGAATACACGTGGAACCATAGGTTTTTCCTTTGCAATTTTGCTAGTGGCATATTTACTAAGAGCTATAGGGGATGTTAGCAGCGAAATCCTTTCATGGCTATCTCCACTTGGATGGATTATTGGCACTCAGGTGTACGTCAACAATTACTGGTGGCCGATTGGATTAACAGTTGTAGCCTCTTTTGTGGTAGTGGCGATTGCCATGTATTTGAATGCAGCCCGTGATTTAGGAGCTGGTCTATTACCCTCTAAGCCAGGTCGCAAACATGCGTCGAAATTTTTACAAAGCCGGGTAGGCTTACCTTTTCGGTTACAACGAACAGGAATTATCGCTTGGGCGATTGGGATGTTTATTCTAGGAACGTCGTATGGATCAGTGTTAGGAGACTTAGAAACATTTTTAGAGAGCTCTGAAATGATGAGAGAAATGTTACAGGCAATGGATGGTCTTTCATTGACTGAGCAGTATTTAACGATGTTAATGTCTGTCATTTCAATGATTTGTACTGTGCCTGCATTAATGTTTATCCTGAAGCTGAGGGGCGAAGAGAAGCGTAATCATTTAGACCATATCCTTGCCCGAGCAGTTTCTCGCACTCGAGTTATGGGTAGCTATTTATTTCTATCTTTATTCTTTGGATCTTTAATGCTCATTCTTGCTGTGATTGGCTTATGGTCAGCGGCGGCAGCTGTGATGGATGACCCTATTGCTTTTACAACATTATTTCAGGCTGCAGTGGCTTACTTGCCAGCGATGTGGATTATGGTTGGAGTTGCTGTACTTTTGATTGGCGTATTTCCTGCACTGACGAGCTTGACTTGGTTATATCTAGGTTACTCTTTCTTTATTGTATATTTAGGAGGTTTACTTCAATTTCCAGAATGGCTAGGAAAACTATCTCCGTTTGGTCAAACGCCAAAAGTGCCAGTAGAAGAGCTCGAATTTTTCAAGATGGTTATTTTAACAGGAGTGGCGGTTGTTTTGATGGTTATAGGCTTTATTGGTTATAACAAACGTGACATTTCTTAATATTAGGGTAGTAATTCTAGGTGCTTTCTTAGATTACGACCTTTATTTTTTCATGATTCGTTAAAAAACATTTCTAACTTCGGTCATAGTTTGGTCATATTTTTCCTGTAAATTTAAGTTAAGTCCAGAGGGGCTAAATTTAAAACATAAAGGATGGGATTAGGATTGTATAAAAAATTCTTTTTATTGTTAACTAGTATTATATTATCAATAAGTCTATTAGCAGCATGTTCAGGGGAAGGCGAGCCAGGATTTGAAGAGCAACCAGGTGAGTACATGGATAATAACGAAACAGATGCTGGTGCTGAGCTTGACTTAGATACGACAGATGATGAATTTGGTGAAGAAGAGGAAGAAGAGGAAGCAGGGGAATAAGTAAGGTTATTAAGTGAGAAGAAGTAGAGTAATAATAGCAAGGGGAAAAGTAGGTAAGGTTACAATATCAGGGAAAAGTTAGAACAAGGGAGTAAACGTCTCATTGATTAACTGATTTCTCTCGCTTTGATAGTGAGGGAGATCAGTTCTTTTTTTGTCTGTTTTTACATTCTCTAGGACATTGTTAGGTGGCCGCGAAATCTCAAATATGCGATTCTAGCAAAAATAACGGAACGTATGTCCACTTGGGAATTTTGCTTGATCTTTCCAAACTAGTTCATACATCCATAAAAAACATTTCTTAGTTTGAACATAATTTGGTCATATATTTATTTTATGATAAACACAAGTAGTTAAAACGAAAAGAGGAGGAAAACAAATGAAACACAATCCAAAGCAAGGTATGCAACAAAATACTAGAAAGCCAGTTTCAAAGAAACTAATCCCTGTATTACTGTCAGCATCACTATTGACACCTAGTATACTAGCAGGTGGGATAACGACTTCGGCAAAAGAACTAGTTAGTGGCAAACTACTTATGGATCATTCTATTCAATCCTCGTTAACTCATAATAATCAATTACACCTAAGTTCGTTAAAGAAGGATATGAGCCTTTCTAATGATGTAAATGCGAATGTTGAAGTTACAGCAGATGTAGAAGTAAACGCAAACCTTACAGATGACTCAAAAGAAGCTAAATCACGAGTCAACGTTGAAGCTAAACCTCAAGTAACAGTGACTAATGCCGCTGCGACAAAACTGAACACGAACAAAGAAGGATCCACGGGAGAGGTTTTCATCAAAGAGCTTGAAGACAACTGGTTACCTACCTTATTTAAACCGTACTATAGCTTTAGGGATTCCTATAAGGTGTATTTACATTTCTTTTTAACAAGCCAGGCAGAAGTTGCTGCGGAAAATTTACAAGCCGCAACAAAAGTTGAAGCGAAAACAGAGTTTTCAAAAGGGAACTCGTCCAGTAAGAAAGATGTGGAACCAGCAGCAACCAATACTGAGTCATCAGTAACAACCAGCAAAGGTAGCGTGAAATCCGATACAGAAGTTAAGGTAGAAGGTAAACAACCACAGACAGAGGCATCAAAACCAACTAAACCAGAACCGAAAATTGAACTAACAGATATTGGTGACACAGAATATAGGCCTTTAAATGTAGATGCGAAGCTTTGGTTGAACAGCGAGTTACAATTGGGGAACTTGAAATTTAATACGGAAGGCAACGTTTCATTAGATCAAAAGTAGTAGCATGAAACCCTCTCCCGTTTTATATAGATATCTACAGATGTATGAACCCATTATATTGGGTTCATATTTTTTTTATTATCCCCCCTAAAAAATAATGGGGGGTCCGTAAAGTTATGTAACGATAAATCATCTTTTTTGGGAGGCAAAGTATCATGCAACGTTTTAAGGCGTTAGTTGTTGATGACGATTCCAATGTTCGTGAGATTATTCGTATATTTTTTAAACAACAACAAATCGACATCATCGAGGCTGATCAAGGATTGGTAGCGCTTGAATTGGTCGAGAGAGAACTTCCAGATGTAATCATCTTAGATGTAATGATGCCGAACATGGACGGATTTGAGGTGTGTCGAGAGATTCGTAAAAAATTTGATATACCAATTATTATGCTTACCGCAAAAACTGAAGAGTTTGATAGAGTACTTGGGTTAGAGCTTGGAGCAGATGACTATGTAACCAAACCTTTTAGTCCAAGAGAATTAGTTGCGCGCATTAAGGCAATTTTTCGTAGAATGCAACCGAAATCTAATAACGAAATCGCAGAAATGAATTCAATCACCTTTGAAGACATTTCTATTAATATTGATCGCAGAGAAGTTCTTGTGCGTGGAGAAAAAGTAATTCTACGACCGAAAGAATTTGATCTATTAGTATATTTGGCAAAGTCAACAGGTAATGTTTTTACAAGAGAACAGCTCCTCGAACATGTTTGGGGCTATGATTATATTGGTGATATCCGTACCGTAGATGTCCACATTAAGAAGCTAAGGCAAAAGCTACATAGCCTGAAAAAGGAGTGTCTACAAACAGTTTGGGGTGTTGGTTACAAGTTTGAGGTTGAAGGCTAATGTTAGGGATGAACAAAAGCATTTTCCGGCGACTCTTAATTAGTTACATGATCACAATTGTAGTAGGGATTGGGATCGTCGGTATTCTCATGTTCTACTTTACCAACAGCTATATGACAAATGCTAAGCAAGAAGAGTTACTGCGGCAAGGTCGTACAGTAAATGCCAATATTCAAGATACAATGTTTATTAACGATGAGAAGCAAGAAATTCTTGAATTCCTTGATCATTCTTTTGATGCGAGAATATGGATTTTTAATAAAGATGGAAAAATTATTGCAACATCCACTCAAGACGAGGTTTCAATTGGCAAATCGGTGGCTACATCAATTGTTGAGCGGGTATTGCGAGGAGAAAATGTGGTCAGTCGCCTGAAATTTGAAGGCTTATCGGAACCAATGCTGTCTGTGGTTGTTCCTTGGGGAAAGAAGGATCATGTCTATGGAGGTATAGTTCTCCATGCACCACTTAGAGGTTTAAATGAGATTATCGCAAAAACTAGGGAGACAATACTTTGGGCTACGTTATTTGGTATGCTCTTTTCTACCGCTATGGTTTCATATCTATCTTGGACAATTTCGCGGCCATTACAGCAAATTGATCGTGCAGCAGCGAGGATGGCGTTAGGGAATTTTGAAGAACGGATTGATATAAGCTCGGAAGATGAGATTGGTGATCTGGCGGGAACGATAAATATGATGGCTAAGAAACTAGCGAAAATAGATGAAGAACGACAACGAATTGATAATATTCGTAATGACTTTTTAGCAAATATCTCTCATGAATTAAGAACGCCACTTACAACAATGCAAGGGTTTTTAGAAGCATTGCAAGACGGCTTAATAGAAGAAGAAGCTAGACAAAAATATTATGATGTGATGTATGACGAGACAACTCATATGAACCGTTTAGTTGACGATTTAATGGATCTCATTAAATTAGAAAATAAAGAAATCACTCTTTCAAAATATCATATTGATCCAAAAACAATATTGGAAAAAGCAAAAATGAAGTTTGAAAGAGAAGCTAATGAGAAAGAAGTGGAGCTTCACTTAATGATAAACGGGCCATTGCCAAAAGCTTACACAGATCCTGTACGCTTTGAACAAATTATCAATAATCTTCTCAAAAATGCAGTAAAGTTTACCGAGCAAGGTGAAATAACGATTACTGCTGAAGAAGAAGAAGATTATCTTTTAGTTACCATTGCTGACTCTGGTATCGGAATTTCAGAGATGGATCAAGAGTTGATTTGGGAGCGTTTCTATAAAGTAGATCGAGGTAGATCAAGGCAAAACAAAGGAACAGGACTTGGTTTAGCCATTGTAAAAAAATTAGTTGAATTACATGATGGGAAAATTAATGTAGAAAGCAAGATTGGGAAGGGTACTACGTTTAAGATTTGGATCCCATCAGTGAAAGGATAAGTTGGTTTTTTGAAACGATAAAAAATCAATTGAAAGGGAGTAAGAGACATGACATTAAGACAATTTGTATTAGAGAAGATCCGTAACATGGAAAATTTCGATGCAAAAAATCGTAATAGTATTAAAGAGGTAATTCGATTAGCGATTGAGGATTTTCGATTTAAATCAAAGGAAAAGTCTGAGGTATTATATTTAGCCTCTAACGTTGAAGAAAATTTATTATCAAAAATTGCTGAGTTTGCCTTAGGCAGTGAGGAAGAAACAAGCATCGAATCAATTTATGAAGGATACGTTATCGTAAGAAAATACTAGAACGAAAGAAATCGAGAGTCTACTGGCTCTCGGTTTTCTCTTTGCGAAACAGATACTTTTAAATTGGAAATTCATTAAAAAACCAAAACATGGTATAATATAGATAATCTGATAGGGGGTACCGCTATGGAACAAAACGAATTCTTGTTATATGATCACCAAAAACAAATTCGCCTTCAAGCAGAACAAGTATCTTTTTACTTACAAGGGCAAATAATTGAGGCGTTTTGTGAGAAGAATGAGGTTTATTATCTGTTGTTTTACAAAACTAATTTTCTTACAGCGTTCAAACCAACAAGACTTCGCCGTAACTCATACATTGAAAGAGCCTTTAAAAAAGGCCAAGTTTATCCCGCAGACTTTCCCTTTATTCATGAATTACTCTCTTCTAATAATCCGTGCCAAGTAGTAAACTTCGAGCAGTTATTAAGACAGCTCAAAAAAATATACACTCCTCAAGAAAAAGCCCTAATTTTAACCTTCTTAGAATCGTTTATCCCCAAAAAACAGTTGTTTAATGAAATATTAGCGGAGTTTTATGAGCATCGCCGAAATGGACAGATGCTGTTAGGGTACCAAATCATTAGAATTTTGATGGATTTTGCACCTAAGCATAGCCTTATTAAGCAACAAGCAAGTGATAGAAGCTTCAATAAACATGCTTTTTCGTACGATAACAACTGTAGCGATGTTATGGAAAAAGACAGTATATATGCAGAAAAAGTACTTTATTCCCAAAAAGAACAAGAAGAGTCTTACCGCCAACTGGTTGTTCGATATCAAAGTGAATCGCGCTGGCTAGACTTAATGGTCTTGTCTATTTATCAGTTGAAGTTAAGCTTTTCTGAACTCCATTACGCCTCCTTAAAGCAGCTCCTAGAAAAGCATTTTGATGAAACAAAAATAATACAGGTACTAGAACAATTATTTTTCCAACTTCCTAACTTCCTTCCATTACAAAAAGAACTATTTCATTTCTATATCAAAACTCAAGATATTGAAAAGTTATGCAATTTGCTGGACAGTAATAGCTTTCAGTTGAGTAGCTCTCAGGTAAAGAAAATATCAGATATCTTAGAGGGACTAGACTTTGAAAAACACCTGTTAGCGCCTGATGTTGTTCGTTTATTAGTTAAGTCTGTATTGGACATCTATCCTGAAAAAACAGAAAAGCTACTGAGCAAATGTATCATATGGTTACTATCCAATCATGAGCCTGCTTATATTAAAAACTGGTTACAAGCTTTTAGAGAAAATCCAGGTGCACGAAAGATCTATAGTGAGGTTGAAACTATGGAAAAGCTAAACGACGATCTAGATCACATGCAAATCCTAGGACAGTTATACTTTCAATACAAGCAGTTTGAGAAGGCGATTGAATGTTTTAGCTGGGAAATGGAGCTTGAACCTAACAATCCTAAACCTTTACAATGGTTATCAAAAGTTTACCGCGAAAAGGGGATGGCTGAAGAGTCCGATATGTATAGGCAGCTTTGTATAAGCATACAAAAACAAGCATAGAGAGATGTAAGCAGGAGGAAAGGTACACGGAGCCTTTTCTCTTATTTATTTTAACTCGCCACTCATGTTTAGCCGTGTTACAGACTTTTCTTTTCTGTTATGATAGTGAAATATAATCAAAGAGCATATTTTCCAATACGAAAAGTAATATTATGAATTGATAAAAAATAAGGAGGGGTAGTGAATGGTAAAGCATAGATGCTCGCCTCTTGGCGATTCGGCAGTTCGTGTGGCTTTTGGAAATCAAATATCGAAAGAAATTAATCGTGACATTCGTAGTTTTTGTGAGTTACTAAAGGCCGAGCAACCAACTGGTGTGATTGAGTGGACACCGAGCTATACTGCAGTAACCATTTACTATCTACCGAAACTTGCAACCTATGACGAAATTGTTGCCCAAGTTAGTGAACTATTAGCTAAGATTGACCAAGTCACCATATCAAAATCGAGGAGAGTCTTTGTTCCGGTTTGCTATGGTGGAGAGTATGGACCAGACATAGCTCAAGTGGCAGACCATAACGATTTATTAATGGAAGACGTCATTAAAATACATACAGCTGAAAATTATCTAGTGTACATGCTCGGATTTACACCTGGCTTTCCGTATTTAGGAGGGATGTCAAAAGCGATTTGTACACCACGACAAGCGGTACCGCGAATGAATGTACCGGCCGGCTCTGTTGGCATTGCTGATGAGCAAACGGGGATTTATTCACTATCAACTCCTGGAGGTTGGCAAATTATTGGCCGAACACCATTAGTTTTGTATGATGGACATAGGGATAAACCTGCGTTATTCGAAGCCGGGGACTATATCAAATTCTGTTCAATCAAACAGAGTGAATATCAAAAAATAGAATTCTTAGTAGAAAGAAACATGTATGAGTTGCAGTATGATTTTTTTTGAAGAGTAGAGGTGTTTAAATGCTGAAAATTGACTTGAATAGTGACCTAGGTGAGAGCTTTGGTCACTATAAAATTGGCCAAGATGAAGAAGTGCTAAAGTTAATTACGTCAGCCAATATTGCTTGTGGTTATCATGCTGGTGATCATAATGTCATGGCTCAGACTGTAAAAATAGCAGTTGAAAATAACGTTGCTATAGGTGCACATCCAGGCTATCAAGATCTTATCGGTTTTGGTAGGAGAAATATTCAAACAAGTCCAAGAGATATATACCATTCAATGATTTATCAAATTAGTGCGCTACAAGGCTTTTGTCACATACATAATGTCAAAATGCAGCATGTGAAGCCGCATGGCGCATTATTTAATATGGCATCGGTTGATAAAGATGTCGCAGAAGCGATTGCTGAAGCGGTCTATGATTGTGATCCTACTTTACTTTTATTTGGATTATCTGGTGGTGAACTTGTCCGTGTAGGAGGCAAATTAGGCTTAACAGTTGCAAATGAAGTTTTTGCTGACAGAACCTATCAACCAAACGGAACACTAACACCCAGAACAGAAGCTAATGCCATGATCGAAGATGTCAACGTTGCTGTGGAAAGAGTGATAACGATGGTTGAAAAAGGAGTAACGACAGCAGTCGATGGAACGGTTATTCCTTTAAAAGCTGATACAATATGTGTTCACGGTGACGAACCAAAGGCACTTCTTTTTGTAAAACAGCTTCACCAAGCGCTTAACAACCATGGAATAATCCTAGAAGCAATTGGAGCGAGGAAATGAGTCGAGCCATTTTTCGGATAGAGAAACCGGGCTTGTTGACAACGATCCAGGATCTTGGAAGGTACGGCTATCAACGGTATGGAGTTGTTGTATCTGGAGTGATGGATCAGTTTGCTCATCGGGTTGGTAATCTACTTGTAGGGAACACAGAAGAATGTGCAACCTTAGAAGTTACCATGATGGGACCTATGATAACAGTTTTAGAAGATACTGTTATTGCAATTACAGGGGCGGATTTGTCTGCAACAATTGATGAACAGCAAGTAGTGCTTTGGAAATCTTTCGTGGTAAAAAAAGGACAAATCATATCTTTTGGTCAACCTAGGCGAGGTGTTAGAGCATATATTGCAGCTGCTGGTGGCTTTGAGGGAAGTGATGTCTTAGGTAGCAAAGCAACGTATATAAAAGCTAAAATGGGTGGCGTAGCAGGAAGGAACCTTCGTAAAGGTGATGTATTATTTTGCGGAGACGATGAATTTAGGAAATTATTCAGTCGTCGAAGTATTAATCCTGAGCTGATCTCTCATTGTTATAGTTCAGGTCCAATTCGAGTTATTTTAGGACCTGATGAAAACAGCTTTACTAAAGAAGGAAAAGCAACATTTTTTAGTGGCGAGTATGAAATCACTCGGGAGATTGATCGAATGGGCTATAGGTTATCAGGTCCAATCATTACGCATCAAGGAAAAGCAGATATTATTTCAGATGCGATCACTGTTGGAACGATCCAAGTACCAGCAAGTGGTCAACCTATCATACTTTTCGCTGATAGACAAACATCTGGTGGCTATCCGAGAATAGGTACGGTTATTACTGTAGATATCCCTCGTTTGGTTCAACAAATGTCTAGGACAAAGATTTCCTTTGTAGAAATTAGTATTGAAGAAGCTCAACAGTTATTGTTAAAGCAAGAGCGAGTGATGAGGTCTTTAGCAATAGCTGCATTACGATAGATAGTGAAGGGTCGCGTGGTGAAAACCGCGCGACTTTTTTAGGTTATTGAAAATTATAGGCTGTTTTCGCAAAGTTTGTTGCTTTCGTAAAAATCCCAAAAGCCGGACTTTTACACAAATTACTAAGAATTCACCACTAATTTAGTAAGTAATGCTCTTTTCTTACATAATTTTTTGGCTGATATCTTCATCTAAGGTATTTTTCCGATAATTTTAGGATAGAAAAGCCACAATGTATACGAAAAGAGCCAAATTATAAAAAGAAAAGGTTTGAATTTTCCGCTCAAAGGGTAAATACCGATATGAGTTTGGTTATTTTTACCTATTGTAAAATTAATTTATCTTATATATACGATTTTTTCTATTACTACTTGCCTATAACTTCTTCCCTAATTGTTTTTAGTTTACAAGTTGTATTAGTTTTGTATAGTATATTTATATTAGTTGTACAGTTTTAGTTTTGGATAAAAACAATTGGAGGAAAGAATATGAAGTTAACGATAAAGACAAAATTGCTGTTATTATTCTCAGTATCTTTTATTTTAGGAACATTGATCATTGGTTTTATTAGTGTCTACTACATCAAAAAAGAAACTTTAGAAGTAGCCCGCGAGAAGTTGCTTTCAGACTTAGCATTAGGAGCTGTGTATCTGGACGAAAAATACCCTGGAAATTGGTCGATTAAAGATGACTCGTTATATAAGGGAAATGTCAATATGAGCGAGAATTATGAGGTTGTAGATAGGGTTGGTGAAGCGACAGGTGGTACAGTGACAATTTTCCAAGAAGGTGTAAGAATTGCCACAAATGTTCGAAATGAAGATGGGACTAGGGCTGTTGGTACAAGCGTATCAAGTATTGTAGCAAAAACAGTACTAGAAAACAGGGAAACTTACATAGGTGAAGCAAATGTTGTTGGAACAATTAATCAAACTGCGTATCAACCGATATTTGACTCAAGTGGTGAAGTAATTGGAATGTGGTATGTTGGGGTTCCAAATACCCCCTACGAGAGAATTGTAGCTCATTTTCAACAGGTTATTTTTCTAATTATTTTGTTCGAAATTATTCTTTTCATTATTATTTTTGCAATCCTTTTATCTAGACAGACGAAACCGATTACAGACGCAGCAGCTGTCATTGAAAAAATTGCAGAAGGTGATTTAAACATTTCTGAATTAGAAGTGAAAAGTAATGATGATGTGGGACGTTTAGTAACCTCTGTAAATAAGCTACTTATTGACTTTAACAATACAATTGCAAGTGTGCGAAACGCATCTGAGCAAGTAGCTAGTTCTTCAGAAATGTTAACAACAAATGCTGAAGAAAGTACGAAAGCTGCTGAGCAAGTTGCCACTATTGCAATAACATCATCAGAAAGAGCAGAAGAACAATTAAAAAGCTTAAATTTAGTAACAGAAGCAGTTCAACAGATGTCTGTAGATCTAGATCAAATTACGAATAGTAGCGAAAAGATGTTACATTCATCGGAGAAGACCTTACAAGCATCGCAAAAAGGATTCCAATCTGTTTCTACTGTAGTCGAGCAAATGAATCGAATAAAAAATTCTGTTGAGGATACATCGGAAATCATAAGTGAGTTAGGGGAAAAAACGAGAGAAATTGGCTCAATAACCGCATTGATCGCTAACATAGCTGACCAGACAAATCTCTTAGCACTAAATGCAGCGATTGAAGCAGCGCGTGCTGGAGAGAGTGGGAAAGGATTTGCTGTTGTTGCTAAAGAGGTTCGAAAGCTTGCAGAAGAAAGTAGATTGTCTGTGGAGCAAATTGATCAGATGGTTGTAACAATTCAAACGAAAACGAATGCTGCAATCTCTGCTATGCTTGAAGAAACTGAACTAGTGAACTCGGGAATTGAGTACTCAAAAGAAGCAAGTGCCTTATATAGTGAGATTGAAGAAGCGATTATTGATGTTTCGAATAGAGTAAAAGTGGTCACAAACTCAGTACAAAAAATTAGTGACGTGAGCACTGGAATTGTTCAAGAAGTAGAAGCTGTTCAGGAAATAGCTATTAATACAACCTCAACAAGTCAGGAATCGGCAAGTGCTTCACAAGAACAATTAGCCATCATGGAAGAAGTGGCGGCATCAGCTCAAACCCTGACTTATCTAGCATCAGAAGTAGATGGAATAGTTGGAACTTTCAAGTTGAAAGGTGCTTAAAATATTGCAGTTATAGTCACAAAAAAAGAGACAACCCTTTACAAATAAAGGAGTGTCTCTTATTTTCTTTAGTTAGTTTCTGTAGTAAACGGTGAAGCCGGCAACCCTTCTTTATTATAAAGGTTTGCTCCGTCGGGGTTGTTTGCCCAGGCGTAACGTACATGTTTTGGCCCGCTAATTTGTTCATGACTAACAACAATCTTATCATCTACTATTGTTGCAGTTGCAGGTAGAAATATGCCGTCTTTCCCACAAATTGTAAACTGCTTTAGGTTACCATTTTTTGCAGCTAGACCGCTTCCGACATGATCAAGTGTAAGCTGAATAGAGTTATCGACACGTTCAATCTCCTGATAGATAGGCCCGCTAAAAACGATGTCTTCTTCGTAAGCTAGCTTTCGGGCACATAATGCAAGACGTTTTCCTACTGTCTTTTTATCCTGTGGATGTAGTTCGTTATATTGCCCAAGATCAATGGTCACAGCCATCGCTGTATTTGGAATTTCCAGAGCCTTTCGTTGTTCTTCACGAAGAATGGCCCAGTTATTTGAAACCTCAGTTTCACCTGGGTCAAAATTCGCCAGTTGAGTATAAATAAAAGGAAACTCATCTATCTGCCAATTATTTCTCCAGTCGTTCACTAACGCATGAAATAACTTAGTGTATCCTTCAGGCTGATTTGTATTTGATTCCCCTTGGTACCAAAGTACGCCTTTCATGGGATAATTTTTTAGTGGGGCGATCATGGCATTGTAAACACCAGATGGCTTGTATTGAAAAAAGGTAGGAGACTCAAGAGTATCCGTCACAACACCAACTTTATATTGCCAAGTACCTTCTAAATTTAGTTCCTGCCCATTGGCCATTAGCTTATAAGGCATATCTTTAATGAATTCACCGGTTGTTTGTGTGCTAATGACACGTACTGTGATAGAATTCTTCCCTGGTTTTAAAATTCCGCTCGGGAGATGGTACCTTCTAGGAGGGTATCTATAACCAGTTGAACCAATCTTTGTCCCATTTACATACGTTTCGTCAGCGTCGACAATTGTACCAAGTGCCAGTTTGGCTTCGCCTTCTAGCATGGAAGCAGGAACTTCAACTTCTTTTCTAAACCAGACCGATCCTCTTATTTGTTCAAGTTCCGTTCCTTTCCATGAATTTGGTATCTCAATAGCTTTCCAATCAGTTGCTTTATGGGAAGTCGAAAACCAACCTGTGTTCTTTAACCCAGGATCGTTTTCATTTAAATATTGATACCAAAGGTCTTGGCGCTTTTGATCGCTCGATTTCGTTGAAGCAATGTATGAGTCATTTTTACTTAGGTCTAATTCTGCTTCATAGCCACCGATTTCCCGTAAAGTTTTCTCGCTGATCCATGCCTCAATTGGTGTACCACCTACAGCTGCCATAATTAAACCTAAGGGAACACCGTTTTTTTCATATATTTCTTTAGCAAAAAAGTATCCAACTGCACTAAACTTCATAATGTCATCGCTAGTAGCTTTCATCCAGACATTGCCGACTAGCTCTTGTTTTGGTTCGTGAAAATCATAGGTTTGAGGAACATTGTATTGACGAATAAATGGCTGATTTACTTCCTTAATTTCATCTAAAAATAAATCAAGTGTCCGACTAACGGGTAATTCCATGTTTGATTGACCACCGAGTACCCATACATCACCAACAAGAATATCATTAATTTCTTTTTTCTCCTCTTCTGATGCAATAACCATATGAAAAGGTCCACCAGGCTCTAGTGGCTCAAGAGTAATTGACCAATCTCCTTTATTATCTGCAGTTGTCTCGTATGACTTTCCTAAAAAAGTAAGGATTACTTTATGTAAATATGTAGTTTTTCCAGTTATGTTAAGTTGTTGATTACGTTGGAGGACCATGCCGTCGCTAATGATGCTAGAAAGTTTCATAAGTTACCTACCTTTCATGCGCTTATTTTGATGTGTTTATCATAGCTAAATATATGGGGAACAGCAAAGTTTTTTTCGACACTTTAAAGATCTATTTTCTATGTAAGGAGATACTTATAGATCAATGTTTGTAATTCCTTTTAAAATTTAGTAAATATATTTTTAATTTAAAACCAAATTAAGATAGTGGAACACTTTTTAATGCAAATGAGTACTTAATTCTCTAGTGAAATGAGGAGTAAAATATGAACCTAAAAAGAAAAAAACACTTGTTACCATATGCTCTTTTACTCATCATTCATTCGGTGCTGCTTTTCTATACGTTTTATAAAAATAAAGATCGGAAAAGATTATTCATTTTACTTGTATCGAATATTGGATTGGCATACTTTTTTGAGTATTTTGTCGTCAATCTTTTTAATGGTTATTCCTACAAGCCAGGTGTATTTAAAAATAATTATATAGATAAGATTATGGGGGCAATATTGTCACAAGCAATCTATGTTCCATTCACAGCTCTTTTCATTACAGCATTTCGTTTAGGTTGGAAGTATAAATTAGTAACAGTTATTTATTTTGGGGTAGTTGAAGCGTTCTATGTTCGTTTAGGAATTTACACTCATATGTGGTGGAGGACAATTTATACAGTTTTCTTGCTACCGATATATTTCTTTATAAGTGACAAATGGTATGAACAATTAAAGAAAGGAAACCCAGCTATACAATTTTTTTCTTTGTATCATTTTATTGTGGTGACTTGTGTCAATGTATTATTTATCAAAGCTGTAAGAAACAAAGTGAAGTTTGGACGTGGCTATTTTCATTCTTGGCGTGAACATTTTATCTTAGTCCCCTTATATTCCATGGTCATAGCTCTATTCTCAGCCTGGCAGTTAAAAGATAGCAAAGGTTACAACATTGGAAAAGTAATGGGGTTTCAATTAATAATTGATAACGTATTGGAAAGAGGTAGTTGGCTGAAGGTAAATGGTGAACATAAACTAAATCATTACTTGTCACAATTAACAATGTCAATTTTATCAATATTTTATCGAGATTTAGTTTATAAAAATAAAGCTAACTCTTGAGTCGATTCCAACTGAACTCGTATAACTATTAAAAACAAAATTTTGCTTTATTACTCCCTATTTTACTGTTATTTACCATGACATACTTTTCTCATGTCGGTAGAAAATATATGTGTATAAACTAAAACAATAAAAAAGGGAGCTTTCTATATGAAAATAAAACATATTGGGTTATTAATAATCGTGTTACTTACCCTAACAGTCGTTGGTTGTAATATGAACGCAGCGCAAGAAAATCGAGCAGTACAGCCTTTAGGAGAGTTTTGGGCTGGAGGAAACCAAACCGTTGATGATTATCGAATAAATGAAGATGAGCAATTGATGGGTCGTGGCCATGTAGACGCACAAATGGACCAATACGGTAGTATTTCAAATGCTAACACGGACATCCCTAGTAATCAGTACCCACATACAAAGGCAGTTCAAATTCAACAAGCAAAATATAAGTTTGTTGTAAGTGGTGGCGTAAATGTTCAGCACGGTAAACAGGGTACATGGCAAAAACCAGGACAAGCAGCAGCACCGGCTCCTACACCGGCACCAGAACAAGCTGCACCAGAAGCGCCAGCTACTCAGGAAACTCCTGAGCCACAACCACAAGCGCCTGTTGAGCAACCAGAGGCGGCAACACCTCAACCAGCTCAACAACAGCCAGCTCAACAACAACCTGCTCAACCGCAACAACCAGCTCAACAACAGCCAGCTCAACCGCAACAACCAGCACAACAACAACCAGCACAACAGCAAGAAGCGGCACCGAAACAAGCTACTGCCGGAATTAGTGATGCTGCTGCAAAAGTAATTGAGCTGACAAATGCTGAGAGAAGAAAAAATGGCTTGCCAGACTATCAAGCGGATGCACAATTAAGTGGTGTAGCAAAAGTGAAATCTGATGACATGCAGCAAAATAACTACTTTTCACATACAAGTCCAACGCACGGTTCTCCGTTTGATATGATTAGGGACCACGGTGTTTCTTACCGAAGTGCTGGTGAGAATATCGCCCAAGGGCAGCGTACTCCTGAACAAGTTGTACAAGCGTGGATGAATAGTGAAGGGCATCGTAAAAATATCATGAGTGCAGACTTTACCCATATCGGAGTTGGCTACAACGAAAATGGACACTACTGGACACAAATGTTTATAAAAAAATAATAATGGATTAAAAGATGATCCTCTGGGTCATCTTTTTATATTACTCGAATAAAATGGTAATGACAGCCAAATATAGATGCACCAGATCCTAACACTAGGCGTCAATTTGGATAAGGAGAGGTTATAAATGAGATTTACTGTGCGATATATTCCGTTACGTAAGATCAAACCTGATCCTTCATTAAAAATGACGAACCATATCAAAAAGTTAAGAAGGTTAATGTGGGATTGCATGAATATTTTAGTCGTTAAAAAAAATAGTGAAGATGGCAGCTATAGCATTTTAACAGGCTTAGATCGTTACGAACACCTCAAAAAAAACGAAAAAAACATCTATGCACCTTGTATTGTAGATGAAAGTAAGTCCTCTATGCTTAAAACATGGTTACATCGTATCCGCAATAAACAGCCACTTGACGATTATCCAATGGTTCCGAAAAGCTGGTCTATTGTTAAGTCATTTATAAAACAGGAGCCTCGTTTTGAAAAATTATCTAGAACTCAGCAGCTGAAAGTACTTATTATAGCAGTTCGCTATAAAAAAACAGTGGTCTCATCAATGAAGAAGAAGGTCGATCAATTGGTGAAAAAATATTAATAAGTTGTAGGAGTATGAATTATAAGTTCTTACTCCTTTTTTGTGGGTAACCCTAAAAAAAATTTGTGGGGGCGTACAATGAGACATATCAGATTAATAGTACTTCTCGCATTCTCTGTTGTGTTGGTTGGTTGTATCCAGGAAGAAGTAAAAGCTAGAGGACAAGGCAAGTTTTGGGATGTGGAACTTACATTTATTTTAGCTAAAGATTATGAAGAAGAGAGTGGTTCGTTGCTATATAAAGGCAATGAAGATGTAAGTAATTTCAGCTATGAAATTACTTATCCACCAGAATTAGGTAGAGGTTCTTCTGGAACAAGAAACGAGATTGATCCTGGAACAAAGTATTTTCTTCTAGGGAAATCCTCATCAAATAGAGGTAGTAATAAAGAGGTTATGCAAAACGCAATTAAAAAAATGAAAGTAGAAATAAGGTGGGAAACGGTTGGAGGAGACAGCTATGAGGAGATTATTACGATAGATCGTTAAAACGGGGGGAGTCTAGTATGAACGCTTACGATATGTTCAACGTGATATTGAATTCTAACCAAGCCATTGTGTTAGCTACAATTATAAAAGTTGAAGGTTCCTCCTACCGAAAAGAAGGGGCAATGTTACTTTGTATGGAAGATGGATCACACGTAGGGTTAATTAGTGGTGGTTGTTTGGAACGTGATTTAGTTGAGAAAGCGAAAATCGTTTTCTTAGATGGAATTTCACGTACCGTTACTTATAATTTAGCTGATGAGGATGATTTGTCTTGGGGACAAGGAAGTGGTTGTAACGGTGTGATAACAGTACTCTTAGAATTAGTTGATATGAACTATAAAGCTCATCTGAAGAGAGTTCAACAACTTCTTAGTGAAGGGATATCTGTCCAACATACAAAGTATCTAACTGAGAATGGAACTGTAGTAAAGTACGGTTTTAGCACGGGAACAGAATCTGTTGAGTGCCTTGAGGATGTAGAAAACACTTCATTTATTTTTCAGCAGGTGTTTCGGCCTAAACCACGTTTAATTATTTTTGGAGCGGGCATTGATGCTAGGCCCCTGGGTCAGTTTGCTTATCAGAGTGGATTTGAGACGATTATTACGGATTGGCGACCGGCCTTCTGTCAAAAAGAGTTCTTTCCTGGTGCAACCCAAACCATAGTTGCATACCCAAACGAATTTACTAAAGATTTTGTATATAGAAGAGATGATATTGTCGTGATAATGACTCACAATTTTCGTCGGGATGAAGAGATCTTAGCAAAATTGCTGAAGGAAGAATTGCTGTACATTGGTATATTAGGTCCTCGGCAACGAACGTTACGATTGTTAAAAAATCAAGACGATATAGAAAGGATCCATTCGCCAGTAGGGTTACCAATTGGTGCTGTTGGCCCTGAAGAAATAGCGATAAGTATAATGGCAGAAATAATTAAGGTTGTGCGTAAGGGGGAAGAGGATGATAATTGGTATTTATCTAGCAGCAGGTAAAAGTAGCAGGATGGGTTCTGATAAACTTGCTCTTCCCTTTGGAAGTGGGTCATTAGGAAGTGCTGCATTACATACAGCGCTTCAATCAAACCTAGACAAAGTCATCTTAGTAACAAAAGATGTAGGTCAGCTTCAGTGGGTACATAGTACCGTTTGGGTAAATGAAAAATTGGTACACATCAAGTGTGAAAAAGCAGAAGAGGGGCAAGCAGAGTCAATTAAATGCGGATTAAAAGTAGCACAACTATACAAGGCTACGTCAGTGATCATCTTGCTGGCAGATCAACCACTTATTGAAAAAGAGCAGATAGATTATTTGATCTTTTTAGCAAAGCGGAATAGTCCTAGCTATATTGCTTGTAGTTTTAACGAAATCGCTCGACCCCCAGTGTTATTTCATTCGAAATTATTCTCTAAAATCGCTCAATTACAAGGTGATCAAGGAGCTCGAAAGATCATTCGTGAAGATCCTAGTGGGCTGAAGATAGAGTATCAAAACGAGAGGCAGTTTCTTGATGTCGATACGTCTAGTGATTATGAAAAAATAAAGAAAATTATTCAGTTAAGGTAATTTTCTTTTTTTGCCAGTTGCAAACCGTTTGCTTGTTACGTTTCTTTTCAGTAGAATAGGGTAGAATCTGAACTAATCGCTATGTTTTTGAAAAGAGGGTAAGTAATGAGCAAACCATCCATTTATGGATTTACAATAGAACAATTAGCAGCATGGCTAATTGAACAAGGACAGAAGAAGTCACGGGCATTACAAGTATGGGACTGGCTTTACCGTAAGCGAGTTACAGAGTTTCAGGAAATGGTGGATATTCCTGAAGAATGTATTCAGTTACTAGCTGATCATTTTTCCATCTACACAATGGAAGAACATATAAAGCAACAAGCCACAGACGGTACGATAAAATTCTTGTTTAAACTCCAGGACGGCAACTTAATTGAGACAGTTTTGATGAGACAACGCTACGGATTATCGGTTTGTGTAACAACACAAGTAGGCTGTAATATTGGTTGTAGTTTTTGTGCAAGTGGTTTACTTACGAAAACTCGTGACTTATCGAGTGGTGAGATTGTTGAACAGGTTATGAAGGTACAACACCACCTAGATGAATTTGAACAGGGGAAAACAGTAACTCATGTGGTAGTAATGGGTATTGGTGAGCCATTTGATAACTTCGATAACATGGTCGATTTTATTGATATTATTAAAGATCAAAAAGGCTTAGAGTTGGCACCGAAGAACATTACCGTTTCAACGAGTGGGCTGTCAGAAAAAATCTATCAGTTTGCGGATTTAAATCTGCAAGTTCATCTGGCAATTTCTCTACACGCACCTAATAATGAATTACGGACGAAGATTATGAAAATTAATCGTGCAATTCCATTAGAAAAACTAATGGCAGCCATGGACTATTATATAGAAAAAACAAATCGCCGTGTCATGCTAGAATACATTTTATTGCGTGGGGTAAATGATCAAGAAGAACAGGCTCTCGAACTAGCCGAATTACTTGGCGATCGTGGCAAAAAAGTATCTGTTAACTTAATCCCATATAATCCTGTTAATGAGCATGATCAATATCAACGAAGCGAGCCTGATGACGTGTTTGCCTTTTACACAGTACTTAGAGACAAAGGCATTAGTGCAAGCATCCGTAAAGAACATGGCACTGAGATTGATGCAGCATGTGGGCAACTACGAAGTAAACAAATTAATAAAACGAAGGCCAAATCTTAATGGTTTGGTCTTTTGTCTATTCTAAAAGAAGATTAAAAAAGTAGAAAAGTAATCAAAAAAAATAGTGTTTAATTTTATTTGTTGTCATATATCTCCTATAGAGGGTATAGATGACGGTTAAAAGTACCCAGACACTTTAACGAAATGGGTGAGGGAAATTGGTAAATGTTGTTTACTATGCAAAAGGTGATATTTTATTAAGTCAGTTATTAAATGAAGTACCATTGGAAGGACAAGGAATAAAGATTAAGGGGAAAAAAGGGGAAGTTCTACGTGTAGAGAAAATTAATGAAAAAAAATACCACGTACAAGTAGAATTTTTGAAAGAAGATAAAAATAAAAAGAAGTAAACCCAAAAGTAAGAAAAAGGCATGGAGGATCAACATCTCCATGCCTTTGAATAAAGTAGCAAGGTACTTAATTATTAGTATAGATCTTTACTAAGTTTTTAATAGGATGCTAGTTTAGTGGAATAACTATTTGTGACCCTATAGTTAATTCATACGGGTCTTCATTTGGGTTTGCTTCTAGTAAGTCATTAACACTTACACCATCATAAGCATTTGCAATATTATAGAAAGTGTTACCTGGTTGAATTGTATGATACAAGTAATCTTCACCTAATACGCTATCATAATTAACGATAACGATCTCTGACCCAATCTCTAAATGATAAGGGTCAATTTCAGGATTTAATCTAACTAAATCGTTTACAGTTACACCATCATAAGCAGCAGCGATCTCTGCTAGTGTATTCCCTGGTTGGATAACGTGTGTCACCACGTTTTCTGTCGGAACTGTGATTTCCGCTCCAGTTGGAATAGCATACGCATTATACTCATTTGCTTCCATTAAATCTTCTGTCGTCACATCATCATACTTTTGCGCTATTCCCCAATAAGTGTCTCCAGACTTTACTGTTACTGTTTCGTGTGCTGATACTCCGATAGCCCCAAATACTAAACTCACTCCTAAAATAGGGGCAATTATTCTTGTGGCTTTCTTCATGTATAACTCCTCCTTTAAGTAACTCTATTTATTACATACCTTTTTAAAAATATTTTAAACATGTATTGCTAAATAGTTGCACTGTGACCTGGTTCGAAAATAAAGTTTATATCCTCTAAGTAACTATATGGGCAACAATAGGGGGAAACTAAATGTTATCTCTAAGTAAGGTAAGGAGGTAATTTCTTATGCGACCGCAAATTATCCTTGGCATTGCCATCGTATTTTTTCTTTTCGTTCCACTAGGTGGGTTTGCAAATATTTTTCCGCTATTTGTCATTGGCTTAATTGTGTCAGGAATTGGATTTATCCTATATGCAATTTTCGTCAGAGAAAGAGAAGATCAATACAAATGGGTTTACTGGCTCCATCGTAGTGTGGTCTTTGGAATAGGGTGTCTGGCTTTCGTTGCTGGTACTTATAACTCCCTTGACCTACCTGCGTATTTTAAGAAGGAGTATGACACCATTCAAGGAATTCCCACAGAAATCATTTATTATGAACCAAGTAGGGGAGAGATTACAGGAACCTTTTCTATTACCATAGATGGCGAAATCTTTAGCATTGATCGACGCCTCGGGCAAGGTGTTGAGGATCTGGAAAATCGGATGTTTACGATCCGTTATTTACCTAGGTCAAAGTGGATCATAGATTATGAAATGAAATAAACAGGTGTAATAAGCTACACCTGTTTTACTTTCTACTTTTTAATTTCCCCTTCAAGAGCTGCAGCTGCTGCATTAATTGCTGATACTCTTCAAATTCAATACCACAGGTTAATACTTCTTCAGCAACTTTTTGATGAATGAGCGGCTTCTCTTCAATTGCTTTAGGAAGTAAATGGATATTGACACATCTTTCATCTTCTGTAGAGCGTTCTTTTCGTAACCACCCTTTCGCTTCCATACGGGCGAGCATTGGCGTTAATGTTCCCGTACCTAACTTGAGAGTTTGGCCTAACTCTTTTACCGTCAGACCGTCCTTCTCCCAAAGAGCAAGCAAAACAAGGTACTGTGGGAAGGTTAACTCAAACGATCTTAAGGCACTGGTATATAACTTTGTAAATTCACTGGAGGTCTCATAGATAGCAAAGCATAGTTGATTTTCTAGTGTCATAAATTCCTTCATTTTATCCTCTTTCAATTAATCGAATAACTTCTGTATATCTTCCTCAATTTTAGCTGGTGTCGTAGTAGGTGCGTATCTTTCGACAACATTACCATTTCGATCGACAAGAAATTTCGTGAAGTTCCACTTAATATTCTTTGAAAGAATGCCCTTCTTTTGCTCTTTTAAAAAAGTAAATAGGGGATCTGCATTATTTCCATTCACATCAATTTTAGCAAACATCGGGAAGCTTACTCCATAATTTAGTTGGCAAAATTGAGTAGTTTCTTCAATATTATCAAATTCTTGATTATTGAATTGATCACAAGGGAAACCGAGAATTTCTAAACCTTTATCATGATATTTTTCATACAACTCCTGTAGCCCTTCGAATTGAGGCGTTAGTCCACACTTACTAGCAGTATTGACAATGAGTAAAGCTTTACCTTCGTAATCTTTCAGTGATTTTTCGCTCCCGTTCGTTTGCAAAACATTAAAATCGTAGATAGTATCCAATTGAAATTCCTCCTACCTTTATTTAAATCGTGCAAGATTTAATCTTACACGATTTATTTTATCATATTACATATAGTAACAACTATTAGTTTACCCTAGAGCTTGATGAACATTTTATGAAGAATGTTCATCAAGGAAGATTGAAGACAATCCCTTATTTGAAAAATTATTTATGATTTCAGCCATTTCTTTTGGGGATTTGTCCATTCCGTTTTCTAACCAACTTTTAATCACAGATATACAGCCACTAACGACAAACATACTAATATATTCTGTTATTTTGGGATCGACGTTGTTGATAGTCATCCAGTTTTTCATTGTAAACTGTTGGGTAATATTCATAATCCTTTTTTGGAAATTGGTATCTCCATGTTCACTTAGAAGTGTTTGGCAGACATCACTTTTGGAGGCTATGTACTCTAGTATTTTTTCTGTCATTTGCAGTGCCTCATCTTCCTTTGTACAGTTAAATTGACTAAGCTTACCATACATATCTTCTATAATTTCTTCCTCGATTTTATTCAATAAGTCGAATTGATCGGAATAGTGAGAGTAATAGGTAGAGCGATTGATATCAGCTAATTCGCAAAGTTCTTTTACGGTAATAGCGGAGATTTGTTTTTCTTTTAATAAGGTCATGAGGCTATCCCTTAAAACCATCCGTGTGTATTTTTTTCGACGATCTAATTTTGCGGTCATAATAATCATTCATCCTTTTGTTTTTATAGATATCCAACATAAGTAGCTGATCTGTTGAGAACTAGACGTATGGCAAGAAACTGATTGTTGAATAAACAACACTGTGTTTATATAATGATAAAGTGAATTTGTTAAGAACACAAGAGA
This sequence comes from Anaerobacillus alkaliphilus, assembly GCF_004116265.1. Classification (NCBI taxonomy): domain Bacteria; kingdom Bacillati; phylum Bacillota; class Bacilli; order Caryophanales; family Bacillaceae; genus Anaerobacillus; species Anaerobacillus alkaliphilus. The sequence goes on from NZ_QOUX01000039.1 coordinate 47,714, forward strand.
GGGTGAACGATTATTGGCATCGCAGCAAGAATTATTGAACATAAAAAATTAATTGTCTATGTTTTTGCGATTATAACAGCAATTTCAATGGTGGCACAATTCTTTGTGTCGGTTAATTATAATATGGTTGATTACTTACCAGATGAGGCGCAATCCACACAAGCTTTAGAAATCATGGAACAAGAATTTACCGCGTCTGTTCCGAATACAAGAGTGATGATTAACGACGTATCGGTACTAGAAGCGCTTATCTATAAAGAAAAGCTTGGCGCTATTGACGGTGTTTCGGACGTATTATGGTTAGATAATGTGTTTGATTTAAAAACACCGTTAGAGATGGCGGACAAAGAGTTAGTGGAATCTTATTACAAAGACCGTAAAGCGCTTTTCATGTTAAATGTTCGCGCAGGGGATGAAGTTGCTATTACGGACTCCATCTATGAGTTAATTGGTGATAGAGGGGCGATTACTGGAGAAGCGCTAGATACAGCGACATCTCAAAAAATGGCTGGTACAGAAGCTTTTTATGCGGCAGTATTGTTAGTTCCTATCATTATCTTTATTCTTGTTATCTCTACTACGTCGTGGGTTGAACCAGTGTTTTTCCTAACGGCAATAGGAGTTTCAGTACTCATTAATTTAGGAACAAACATTTTTATTGGGGAAGTGTCATTCGTTACCCAATCGGTTGCTCCGATTTTACAACTAGCTGTATCACTTGATTATGCAATTTTTCTGCTTCATAGTTTTGCCGATTACAGGAAGCAAACAAATAATCCAGAAGAAGCTATGCAACTTGCGATGAAAAAGTCTTTCCCGGCAATCGCAGCGAGTGCTGCAACAACCTTCTTTGGTTTTACAGCATTAATGCTGATGAATTTTGAGATTGGATCAGACCTTGGCTTGAATTTAGTGAAAGGAATCCTTTTAAGTTTTCTAAGTGTCATGGTCTTTTTGCCAGCACTAACATTAATGTTTTATAAATGGATGGATAAAACACAGCATAGAAGCTTTGTTCCGAGTTTCAAAGGAATTGGGAATAGTATTCTCAAAATTAAGTTTCCTAGCGTAATCATTGTTTTGATAGTCATTGTACCTGCATTCTTAGCACAAAGTAATACATCATTTACTTATGGACTTGGGGAGCAGCCAGAAACGAGCCGTGCGGGGAGTGACTTCCTTGCGATTGAAGAAATTTTTGGTGAGTCAGTACCGATTGTTATTCTAGTGCCTAAAGGGGATCTAGTAAAGGAGACTGAACTAGTTCAGGAGCTCCAAGAACTTCCTCAAGTGACAAGTGTAATCGCTTATGTAAGCTCAGTCGGCACTGTAATCCCTCCTCAATTTTTAGAGGAAACGATCACGAGTGAATTCTTTTCTGAAAATTACAGTCGGATTATCGTATATACGAATAGTGGTAAAGAAGGAGATTTGCCGTTTTCTGTGGTGGAAACTGTCCAGGGGTTAGCAGCGAGTTACTATGGAGATGAGGCGTTTAGCCTTGGTGAAAGTGTAACGTTATACGATATTAAAAATACCGTTACTAGGGATAATACAGTCGTTAATCTTATGACAGTCATTACGATTGCGATTGTTCTGATTTTTACATTTAGGTCCATTTCTATTCCGATCGTCTTACTAATTACGATACAGGCTGCAGTATGGATCAATCTTTCAATTCCGTACTTTACAGATACGTCTTTAGTATTTGTTGGTTACTTAATCATAAGTACTGTTCAGTTGGCAGCGACAGTAGATTATGCAATTTTATTCACGGAAACGTATAAAGAAGAACGTAAAGTGATGACGGCAGTAAAAGCAATGAAGAAGACATTAGATGAAAAAACATTTTCTATTTCTATCTCTGCAGCAATTCTTTCGAGTGTAGGATTTATTCTATGGTTTACTTCATCTAATCCGATTGTTTCGTCAATAGGATTGTTACTAGGACGTGGGGCATTACTAGCCTTTGTGATGGTTATGTGTTTCCTACCTGCCCTATTATTGTTAATGGATAAATTTATTTGCAAAACAACCTATAAAGCAAATTTTTATAAGGAGAAATGTTGATGAGAAAAAAACGATTTATGATAGTTGTTCTGGCTCTAATGCTAATCTTACCTGCATTTCTTGTGGATGCTAACCAATCGACTAGTACTTCTGTAGAAAAAGTGGTGGCTGAAAAAGCAGAGGGTGAACTAGCTTCAAAGGATGAAGTGGTGTATGCCAATTTACATGCCAATGGTGAATTACATGAGATTTACGTAGTAAACATTTTGGAAGTAATCAAAGCAGGGACAATTCTAGATTATGGTAAATATAGTAGTGTAACAAACCTCACCGATTTATCTGAAATTGAGCAGGTTGATGGCACGGTTCTTATTGATGCACCAGAAGGTAAATACTATTATCAGGGGAACATGAAGGAAAGTGGTCAATTACCATGGGATATCAAGGTATCCTACTTGCTAGATGGCACTGTACTATCTCCAGAAGAACTAGCAGGAAAAGATGGTCATGTAGAGATCAATATTTTTACGTCTGCTAATGAAAATGCTGATCGAGTCTTTTTTGAGAACTATTTATTACAAGTATCTTTAACCTTAGATCCAGATATTTTTCGAAATATTGAGACGAACGATGGCATGACGGTAAACGTGGGAAAAAATAAGCAAATTACGTTTTCAGTCATGCCAGATCGAGATGCAAAGCTTATCATTCAGGCTGATGCTGTAGATTTTGAATTACAAGGAATTGAAATTGCAGCTATTCCAATGTCGATGTCGATTGACACACCTGACATTGATGAGATGACTGAAGATATGAAAACATTAACAAGTGCAATTAAAGAGCTAAATGAAGGTGTTGGAAAACTAAATGATGGGGTTACGGAATTAAACGACGGTGTCACAAGTCTTAGAAACGGTTCTAAACAGTATCAGGACGGTATGACATCAATAAGTGATGCTTCTGGCGAGCTAGTGGATGCTTCGGATGCTATTAATGAAGCATTAGCGACAATTAGCCATTCACTAACTAACTCTGAGGGAATGGATCTAACAGAGTTGAAAAATTTGCCAGGGGGCTTATCGCAGATAGCTAATGGTCTTAATGAAACAGCCAATGGGTTATCTACTTTACGAGAGAATTACACAGTCGTTTATCAAACATTAGACAGTGCAATCATGGCCATTCCTCAATATCAGATTACTGAACAAGACATTCATGGATTGTATCAAAGTGGTGCAAATAAAGTCGTTGTGGACCAACTAGTTGAGACGTATACAGCTGCTTTAACTGCTAGAGCAACATATTCTGCTGTAAAAGAAGGGTTTGATGCAGTACATGTGACGTTACAGAAAGTGAGTGGAGCTATTAACGAAATGGGCGGTTCTTTAACTTCTATAGCAAATGGGCTTTCGTCTTCTCTTGAAAACATGGATGATGAAAATTCATTCGCACAATTACAAGAGGGCTTGGAAACATTAGCCATAAATTATCGAGAGTTCCATGCTGGATTAGTAAGTTATACAGGTGGCGTAGGCCAACTTTCTAACTCTTATAATGAATTACATGCAGGTATTATAGAACTCTCAGGTGGAACTGCAGAATTGGAAGACGGAGTTGGCGAGCTTTACGATGGCACCAATGAGTTGTATGATGCAACGAAGGACTTACCAGATCAAATGCAAGAAGAAATTGATAGCATGATCGCTGAGTATGACAGATCTGATTTCGAAGCTGTATCCTTTGTTTCATCTGAGAATGAGAAAATAAATTCTGTTCAATTTGTCATTAAAACTGAAAGTATTAAAAAAGTAGAACTAGAAACAAGCAAGATAGAGGTAGTAGAAGAAAAAGGATTTTGGGCTAGGCTTGTGCAATTGTTTTCTAGAGGGTAAATAGTCAGGAATGGGGACTCGAGATATTGGGTTCCTATTCTTTTTTTATAACATAGTAGAGGTAATAAATGTTAAAATTTATTGCAAGTTATTTTAAATAGGATAAAGTGAAGGATGGATTCGCAATGAAAATTTATCCAAAAGAGTACGAGAGTACCAGTTTAAGCTATACCATTAGGTCGGCAGTAGAGGCCGATGCACATAGTTTATCAAAACTTCGTCTTCAGATTGATGGTGAAACGGAATTTTTAGATAGAGAAAAAGGTGAGGGTTATATCGATGAACAAGAGTTTAAACAACTAATTGAGGATGACACGAGAAGTGACCGAAACATATTTTTAGTCGCTGAAGTAAATGAGAAAATCGTTGGATTTTCAAGGTGTGAAGGTAATACATTAAAGAGAAGTTCTCATAAGGTAGAATTCGGTGTCTGTGTGTTAAAAGAATACTGGGGGTATGGTATTGGTAAAAACTTTTTAAAAGAGTCTTGTCAATGGGCAGACGCAAATGGGATTAAGAAGATAGCTTTATACGTACTTGAAACGAACGAGAAAGCGATCGACCTTTATAAAAGGTTCGGATTTGAAGTAGAGGGTGTATTAAGAAATGATAAGTTCTTATCTGATGGAAATTACTATAACACGATAGTAATGGGAAGGGTCAAGGAAGGGGAATAAAGTCATTTAAATATTTTGCATAGGTAAAAGTCTAAATTATGGAGCAAGTCTTGTTTTTGTCCATATATATGTAGTAAGACGAACCTTACTCCCTAAAGGAGTGTGAAAACTATGCAAAATAGAATGGTTTATGGAGTCGCGATCCTCTTTAGTCTTGTCATTTATCTACTGTTGGTCATGCCACTTGATTTTGCTCAAAACCACAGCACATCCACGAAAATTGGCCTAATACCAGTAATTGTTACATTCCCGCTATTCTTTGCTTGGTTGTTTTTAAAGAAAGGTACTAGATTTTTCTTGGTAACAGTTCCATATTACTTCGTCGGATTATTCTTTTTGTACCGCGGATTACTATCGGAGGGCCAACTAACCATATTTGAATATTCATTCATTGAAAATCGAGGGTCATTGGCAGGTGTAGAATACTTTTTTCTCTATTTTCTCCTTAGTATATTTGGAGTAGTTCTACAGCTTATCTTCACGAAGTCACCACAGGACAAAGGTTAGCGATTACCATAACTCTTTTATGTTAATAATGGATAAGATTGATCCTATCTAGTAAGGGGTTTTGTTATGGAAGGACTATGGTGCCATTTAAAAGAGTCGCTTATAGCTTTTATAACTCTCGTCATTGTATATGTCATTGCGATCAACCTAGTTCCTATTAGCCCACAAGATAGGTACGTTGTCTATTTGGTGGCCCTGGTTATCTTTTTGGTAGGTAGGTGGATGTTTGCAAAGGGAAATGAAAAGAATGAAAAAGAACTTTAATTTTAAGGCCAAACATAACTTTGTTTGGTCTTTTGTCTGTATAAAAATAATGTTAATAACTGCTAAACTGCTATGGTAAAATGATATAAAAAATACATATGGAGTGAAAGTGCGTGATTTATCATATAGAAGTATCATTAGAGACTAAAGAGGAATTTTCTCAATTTTTGAGTTCAAAGATAAAAGAATACAATAATTTACACTCGCGCTTTCACCGTGAATCTCGTGAAAAGGGGGCAGTTGTCCCAATCAATATTATGGCGTCAGACGATTTAGGAAATTGTATCGGTGGAATTAGTGCAGAGGTATATTGGGGTTGGGTGGAAATCAATGATTTTTGGTTCCAAGAAGAATTTCGGAGTAAAGGTTTAGGGAGTAAGTTGCTTACGCAAGTAGAAGAAGTTTCGAAGGAAAAAGGAGCAACAAAAGCATTGTTAACTACTTTTGATTTTCAGGCTCGTTTCTTTTACGAGAAGAGAGGTTATAAAATTGCTGGTGAAATAAAGGATTATCCGCCAGGAAGTAGTTATTATACCATGGTGAAACAGCTGTAAAAAGTTAATCAAACGTTTGATTAATTTTTAAAAAAGCTTATACGACAAGGGGGATGACCTATGCAAACACTAGAAAAGCTAAGCGAGAGATTTTGGTTTCAAACACCGGTATCAGAAACGGATCGTCCTATCTTGGGTGCTGTCATTGGAGATAATCGTACGTTAATGATCGACTCTGGAAATTCTAAAGCTCATGCAAAATTATTTTTAGAGGAGCTTAAAGAACGAAATATAAAAGCTCCTGATTTAGTAGCAATCACCCATTGGCATTGGGATCATATCTTTGGGCTAGCTGCTTTAAATATGGTGTCACTCTCTTCTGAACTAACCAAAAAAGAGATGCAGAAACTACTTCCTTTTGCCTGGACGGATGACGAACTAGCAGAGCGGGTAAAAACAGGTGTAGAGATTGAGTTTTGCGCAAATGCGATAAAAGAAGAGTATGGGAGTGAGCGAAACATAACGGTACGCTTACCGGAATTGACGTTCAGAGACAGAATTGAGATTGATTTAGGTGGAGTTACTTGCGTGCTTCAACATGTAGGTGGAGACCATGCACCTGACTCTATTGTTGTATATGTAAAAGAAGAAAAGATTTTATTTTTGGGTGACTCGATATATCCAGATATATACTCTAGTAAGCGGAACTATACAATTGAGCGTACAAGACAATTATTAGACATGCTCGAAGAATTTGATGCAACAACGTATATCCTATCGCATTGGAAACCGATAACAAAGGCTAAGTACGAAGAGGAAACAACTTTTTTAAGAACTATTGCAGATCTAACAGAGAAATATCAAGGCGACTTAGATAGAATACAGACAGCATATCGAAACAAGATAATCAGAGAGTTAACGGAAGATGAGATTGAAACAATAGAGTATTTTGTTAATGGATTTTAAAAGTAATAAACGAAGTGGAGTGATACCCCACTTCGTTTTATGATTTTCCCAAAGGCGACAGCGCCTTTGTTTGATCAATATGAATAAATGCATCATATCGATCAGACAACCGAGTAGGAACATAATTTCCGTGGTGTTCGAACTGCGGATGATAGACAACACCAATGGCGCGGTGACCAATTATATCTTGAAAGTATTGCTTATTTTCGTCATTGAACATGATAAATTTATTCGTTGCCCCTGCCTTGTGAACGACGCTTTCCCAACTGCCTGAGGCCCCCTTTGGTACTGGCATCACTTTTGCTGGATCGCCCCATCTCTCAGCAGCAATTACAGTACCCTCATATGAGCCAAATCCAACAGCGTAAACATTCTCTTCGCCATACTGCTCACGGGTGAGCTGCCCGACGTTCACCATGCCTTCACTAGCCATATCTGTTGCACGAGCATCACCGATATGTGTATTATGCTCCCAAACAATCCCTTTGGCATTTGCACCATAGTAACTCCCAATGTAATGAAGTGCCTCTGCCATATGACGATCCCTTATATTCCAAGATTCACTATCGTTTGTCACCATTGTATGATAGTAATGTTCTGCATTGCTTGCTGCAATGGCGTTAATCTTTAGGCTAAGCGCAGCTTCAGGGTCCTCTTCGTACATTTTACGGTTTTGCTGTATCGTTTGGAGAAGTTCCATCACCTCACTCATACAATCCTCGCCGTAAAAGGCTGCTGAAATTCCATATTGTTCCGCTTTCCGCTGGAATGGTTCAAAGCATTCAATTGCATTTAATGCTTTTTCAATCTCAGGAGAGTTAATTTTTTTAAAATAATCAACAATTGCTTCCATTGACTCCCATAAACTGTAGACGTCAATCCCATAAAAACCAACTTTGTGTCCTTCAAGTTGTTCATTATAAGATCGTAACCACTCAATCAAATCGATCATCTCACGATTAGCCCACATCCAACTAGGCCATCTGTTAAATGATTTTTTTAAGACATCTTCGGCGCTTGTATAGTCAGAAGTCATTCCTTTTATGTAACGATTTACTTCGTAGCATGCTGGCCAATCTCCTTCAACAGCGATAAAGGAAAAGCCGTGTTCTTTAATGAGTTTTTTGGATATTTCTGCTCGGACAGTATAGAACTCACTTGTTCCATGACTTGCCTCACCAAGTAAGACATACTTAGCATTACTAGCTTTGTTAATCAAAGGCTTTAAGTCTTGAGTTTCTTTAAAAGGAACGCTATGTTTTGCTATCTGATCGATCAATTGATCAGTTTTAATCATGATCATCACCTCGTTGTTAGTATGATCGGAAAAAATAAAAACTCATCACATTTTTTGGTGAAGATAGGAAGGGATAATTGAGTTTGATTTTCGAGAAAATATAACCGTAACAAAAATCCTCTAAAAATAGGTGGGATCCTGATGACACAGTCAAAGTCGCAAGAAGACAGACAATTTCGTGCTCGTAAAGAAGCACAAAACCCACATGGGAAAATACGATCGTTAAAGGAAATTGCAAAAGATACTAAAAAAGAGTAGAGAATGAAAAGCCATCATGTAGGATGGCTTTTCTCCATTAATTGGCTCGTTATAATAGCTAAAAACATGCTATATTTGTGGTAAGGATTTTATTCAAAGGGGAAAAAACAAAGCGATGACATTCAAAATAGCAAATATAGAGGAAATAGTTTCTTTAAGTAAAGACATGAAGTACGATCAAGCATTGAATAGAATCGTGCAAATAGTCAAAGGGGTAAGAACCCATAACGAACTTAAAGCACTAACACAAGCGATTAAGGAAGACGAATTACTACCACTTCTTCGTGTTTTGGATGCTAGCTTAATGAGTCGATATAGTAGTTTACTAGTGAAATTGGTGAACCGTCAGAGGAAAAGCTCTTTTACGCAAATCCTTCAATGTCACGAATTAATCTATGCTGGCAAATATCTTGAAGCAGAGAAACAGTTAAAAGAGATGATCTCTAATCAGTCTATAGAAACTAAAGTGTTAGAACGTGCTTATTGGGCACTTGCTCATGGATTAATAGAAATGAAACGATTTGGCGAGGCCAATTACTACTTATTAGAACTTGAAAAAAATGCTACTGAACCTCTATACGATCGATGGGGTTTTTATTACTATCAAAAAGGAGATTGGGAAACGGCGAGGGATTATTTTTTAGAGGGAATAGAGCATGACCCAAAGCCGCAGTTCTGCTTTAGTTTATTGCAAGCACTTTACCTAGCTGAAGGGAAGCAAGGTGAGGCTTTGTCATTAATTGAAAAAGGAATTGCCCATGTACCGTACTATTTACCGCTACGTCTTGAGAAGGCCAAACGTTTAAAGGAGTTAGGGGAATGGGAAGAGTTTCTCCAGGCTCTCAGCGATCTTGAGGAAATTACTCCGTATCATGATTATCAGAATTACTTTCAATATTCGCGGGCGCAAATTTATTATGATACTGCTAAATATCAAGAATTTGAAGCGGTTATAACAAAACGGCCAAAGTTATTTAAAGAAGGCCCATATCAAGTAAGAGAAACCTATGATAAAGAGAAAATTAAACTTCAACGGACAAATGTAGTTGTTCAAAAATATAACTATTGTGTTCCCGCTACACTTTCGATGATTTTAGATCGATACGAGTTAAATAAGAGTCAGGAAGAGATTGCACAATCAATTTTTCAAATTAATGGGTCACGTTTAACGGTTGCTGTTGATTACTTAACAAAGCTAGAAATGAGTTGCCAGTTCTTTTTTGGCACGGTGGAAAATTACCAGAGACTCATAGACCTTGGTGTGTCGATTATCGTTTGTTTAGATTATCCGAATTCTTCGCACGTACAATTGGTTAAGGGGTTTGACGATAATTTGAACGCATTTTACTTCCAAGATCCGAATTTTCTTGAGCCGTTTTTTGTGACATATGTTGATTTCGAAAAGCATTATGGTAATAATCAATGTTTATCAATTGCGGTCATTCCCAATGGAGAAAAACAAAAGCTTTCTCTCCTAAATGAGGCAGAACATCAGCTAGTTGGGAACATGTATGAATTTTCCGATCGGATGGAAAAGAATGATCCAATAGCTGTAAAAGATTTTGAGAAGTTTATTAGCTTAGAAAATTCATTATATGCGCTGGGATATGTGGTGAAATTCTTTGGAAAAAATGATAGTGACGAAAAACTTCTAACTGACACTTGCAAAAAAATCCTTGAACTTCAGCCTGATTCAGACTACTTCAAGCTCATTATTGCTTATGCCTTCGCACGTGCAAATAAATATAAAGAAGCAAAAGCCATTTTGACGACTGTGAAAAATAAGAACGTTCATTTGTACCATTTTTTACTTGGAAGAATGGCGTACGATTTAGATGATTACATTGAAGCTAGTAGTCATTTTTACGAGGCGTTAAAGGTGGAAAGTGACCATTATGATACGTGGTCATACTTAGCTCTATGTTCATACTACGAGAATGATCAGCAAAAAGCGTTAGAGTACTCGGAAATTTCCCTTGATATTAATCGCAGTGATATCTGGAACCGAATGAACCACGGGTTTATGTTATTTAACGAAGAGAGATATACAGAAGCTAGATCGCTTTATAGTGAACTAGTAAAAGAGTATAAACATCATAGTCATGCATGGTACGAGCGAGCTCGTTGTGATCAAAATATGGGGCGCTTTCATCAAGCATTACGGGGGTTCCATGTTGCGAAGCGCTTAGACCCACACATGTCTTACCCATATACTGAAATAGCTAGTATTTACGCCGATCATTTCGATGATAGTGAGCTTGCAATGATAGAGCTTCAGGAGGGTTTTGCTAACTGCAGTCCGACAGACTATGCGTTGCTAATGACACTCGGGGATCTTTATGTTGCTCAAGAAATGTACAGTCAGGCAAGAGCTTGTTATGAAAAAGTAATTGAGCATCATGTGGACGAAAGCTCGCCGATCTTATCCTATGTCAAGGTTGTTTATGAGCTGGATGGAAGAGAAGTAGCGCTAGCTTTTTTGAAAGAGGAAACGAAGCGATTTCAGTTAGATGCCTCATTTATGCTCGATGCAGGCGAATGGCTATATCAACAGGCCTCAGGTGTAGAGGATGAACTGCAGGCTTTGGAGTGGTTAGAGTCTGGGCTTTCAATTGGGCCAAACAACTTAGAGTACAGCTGGAATCTCTATGTAAATCTAGTGGAGAACACTCCATACAATGAAAGAGCGCGTTTGTTTTTACAGGGTCAGTTGGCTAGTGACTATCCAGATGATGTAAATTTGATGTGTTATATTGGCTGTCTATATGAGACGGCTGACAAGCTTGATGTAGCTGAGGAATGGTTTAGCAAAGCGATGGAAAACGAAGAGGCAAATACATTTCCCTATTATCGACTAGGAGAGATGTATTATCATCAAGAAGACTATCAGAAAGCAGAGCCTTTCTATCAGAAGTGCTTAGAGTTAGATGAGGATTTTACAGTGGCGTATTTTCGCTTATCTTATATTGAAAAATTAAACGAGCGCCCTGAAAATGAATTTGATTACCTATTTATAGTTTTGAAAAAAGCTCCAGATGATTTAGTCTTGGACTATTTCTTTCAGCTGACTGAGCAAGTAGGGAAATTAGATGTCGTTGAGAGTTATTTAGAAGGCATTCAAGGTGAGGTGGCGGAGATTTGGCGCTTACAGACATTAGCGTTTATTGCTGGGTTACGAGGAGACGGAGCCCGTGAGGCTTTGTTACTTGAAACGGCATTAGCGATTGAGCCAGAGAGTGAACCGATTTTGAGCCATTATGCTTCCGTTTGTCATAAGCTACAGCTGTATGATGAAGCTGTAGATTTAACTTTGAAGTTGCTTTCAACTGATAGTCAAAATGAGAATTTACACGGTATACTGGTTGGTTCGTTAGTTGAAAAACAGCGTTTGGAATTGCTCGCGGAATTACTTATGGAAATAGAACTTTCTGATCCAGACAAAAGTGCTGTTTTTATGCATGCAGGAAATGCTGTTGTTCAGCAAATGATTGAATTAAAGCAAGAGTTAACGGGTGTTCAGCTCGAAGATTTTGATAGAATTATCATAGATTTATACAAACGATCTTACGAGTTGAATCCGGACAACGGCACCGGTGTTCATTGGCTTTGTGAGTATTACGTTCATCATGGGGCTGGACGAGAGATGGCGAAGAAAGAACTGTTGAATTATCTGCAAGATGGTTGGAATTTTGATTTGGCATTTTTCTTTGGTTATTTTACGCTCGAATATTGGGACCCATCGAACAGAGATCAATACGAACAAGCAGTAGAATTATTGGTTCGTTGTCTTGAAGAAGGTCGAGAGCTTGGGGCAATTCATAACAATCTTGGACAGCTACTCTTAAATCTCGCTCGAGTGGAGGAAGCTTTAGTTCATGTTGATCAAGCCATTGCAATTGAACCGGATCTATGTAATCCCTATTATGTGAAAAGTCGTATTTTTGAACATATAGGTGATTACGAACAAATGGAAGAGTGGGCAAGGCAGACATTACAGGTGGATGCAGACTATCTTCAAGCATATACGCAGCTGAGTATCGCGGTTCACCTTCAGGGCAGAACAGAGGAAGCAATTGAGTATACGCAACAATTGCTTGAGCGTGATCCATCGAACTTAAACGCTCATTACAATATGGCGTGCTTCTTGTCAGTTATTGGTCAAGTAAAGGAAGCATCTGAACATTTGCAGTTTGTTACAACAAGTGAAGATGACGATCGTCATTATTATTTAGAATTGGCTGAAAGTGATCCTGACTTGGATAATTTAAAGAAAATGAGCTAGGACCCCTTACATGGGGTTCTTTCTTTTTGACATACATAAATTACCCTTACTTGCCACAAGCTAAAAAAATCTTGTGTGAGTAGGAGGATTTGTTATGGAGGCAAGTTGGTTATCCATTATTCCTTTTTTAGTTGTTATCCCAATTGCTATCTATACAAAAGAGGTTTTACCGGGATTAATTGCTGGATTGCTGGTAGGCTGCTATATACTTTCACCATCGTTCATTGGTGGTATGCAGACGTTTCTTTTGTATGTTGTACAAGCACTTATTGATGAAAATAATATCAAAATTGTTGTGTTTCTTTATTCATTTGCAGGTTTAGTTGGCATGATTAAAGAAACAGGAGGAATCAAAGGCTTTGTTGAGAAAGCTGCTGAGAAAATTACTACGAAGAAACAGGCATTAACGATTACATACGTTTCGACAATCGGGACATTTATCGCACCGACCTTTCGCTTCGTAACAATCACGCCGATTATGAAAGCTTTATTGAAAAAAGTACCGATGTCGACGAAGGAATTAGGCTTTGTCATTGAGTCAACAGCAACACCGCTCATTGTGTTAATTCCTGTCGCTACCGCCTTTGTTGGTTACATGGTATCGGTTATTCAAATCTCCGTTGAAAATGTTGGCGGGCAGTTTGAACCATACTCTTTATTTATTCAGAGTATCCCGTTTAACTTTTTCGCAATTACAATTATCTTAGTAGGGATTTACTTAAGCTTCTTTCACAAATCACACACTGATGCACCGACCCAAATTGAGGGAGATCCTGAAGAGGACTGGCATGAGTGTCATCCAGCAGTTTCAAAGGAACTTCCGACGAAACCATGGAATTTAATCGTACCAATCATTCTTGTCATTGGGTTAACGTTATTTTTGACATGGTGGGACGGCGCAGTGAAAGGATTCACTTTTTTTGAAGCGTTTATTAATGCCAATGTCCTGCAAGCGATGGTTGTGGCATTACTAATAACTGTGTTTTTCACACTGGCATTTTATCTTTTTCAAAAATTTACGTTATCAGGGCTAATAAATAGTTTTATTTCTGGTGGAAATGATTTAATGTCAGTCATCGTGCTACTCTCAGTGGTTTGGGGTCTGTCATCCGTAACGGATGATTTAGGGTTTACCGGGTTTGTGACTGCACACACCAATTGGATCCCAACAAACTTTATTACACCGTTAATGTTTGCTTTTGGCGCGCTCATTTCGTATTTTATCGGCTCGGCATGGGGAACCTGGGGGATTTTAATGCCACTGGGGATCTCGCTTTCAATTGCTGGTGATGTATCGTTGCCACTCATTATTGGTGCAGTTTTTGCCAGCGGTTCTTTTGGCGCATTTGCATCACCTTTAAGTGATGATACAAATACGATCGCGAAGATTTTAGGATTATCAGTCATGGATTATGCCCGATTTAAGTTAAAGCCAGCACTGATAGCAGCTGGAATTACCGTAATTTTGTATACAGGTGTATCGTTCTTAATGTAAAATCGGCCGATTGGGCCGATTTTTTTGTTATGGTACGGATTTTTCGAAAAGGGGAGGGGACAAATAGTAGTATAATTTTTATTTACGGTCCAAACTAGGTAGTTTATGGTCCAAAATTGAAATTTACGATCCAAACTAGATGATTTATGATCCAAAATTGAAATTTACAGTCCAAACCTCCACGTTCAGCTAAAATACCCTATTTTTCCCAAGTCAACACAATAAATAGTTAGAATATTCATTGACTTCACATTACGAAGCGCTTACAATTATAGTAGACTTTTAGATACTTTAGACGATGAGAGAGTTGTTACGTATGACAACATTTAGTAAAGATCGCCAGATTGGGCGATTAGCAATCATGCTTTTACTTAGTGAGCACGACCAGGCTGAGCAGCAAAAAATGATTAGTGATTTAGGCTGGCTGGGCTGTACGGGTAAAGTTGGTTCAATGGATACCAACAAAGTTGTTGCCGCAATTGAAACCGCAGCAAAGAAAAACGGTGTCATCAAGAGCGATGTCTATCGCGAGTCTCATGCTTTGTACCATGCCATCATGGAAGCACTTAGTGGTGTCACGAGAGGGCAGGTGCAAATCGGCTCTGTACTAAGAACCGTAGGCTTAAGTTTTTCCATTCTTCGTGGCAATCCTTATGAGAGTGAGGCGGAAGGAGACTGGCTTGCTGTCTGTCTTTATGGAACAATTGGTGCTCCGGTTAAAGGGTCCGAACATGAAACAATAGGTTTAGGTATCAACCATATATAATGCCCATAGTAAATTAGTTATTTAGGGGGCTATATCAGTGAAATCACCCGATTTCCTTGATATAGCCCCTTTTCTATTGTCACTTTAGTTTGATAAAGGAGAGAAGTGGATATGGTTACATTAACAGGTCAGTCGCTGACTTTTCCCGACATAAAAAAAATCCTCTTAGACGGCGAAGAAGTATCAGCTTCAAAAGAAAGTATGGAGAAGGTCATTGCTAGTCGTAAAGCGGTAGAAAAAATAGTGGAAGACGAAAAAATCGTCTACGGAATTACCACGGGTTTTGGGAAATTTAGTGATGTATATATTGATAAAGAGCATGTGGAGTCCCTACAGTTGAACCTGATTTACTCTCACGCATGTGGTGTAGGAGAGCCGTTTCCTGAGATTGTCTCACGAGCTATGGTCGTTCTAAGAGCAAATGCATTACTGAAAGGTTTCTCAGGAGTTCGCCCGATTGTCATTGAACAATTGCTGAAGATAGTGAATGCAGGGATACATCCAATCATTCCGCAACAAGGTTCCCTAGGAGCCAGCGGAGACCTTGCTCCTCTATCTCATCTTGCCCTCGTTCTAATTGGTGAAGGCGATGTATTTTACAAAGGGGAAAAAACAACGGCTATGAAGGCTTTAACAAGTGAAGGGATCTTTCCAATCACGTTAACTGCCAAAGAGGGGCTAGCCCTCATTAATGGGACGCAAGCGATGACAGCTATGGGTGTAGTTGCTTATCTGGAAGCAGAAAAACTAGCGCTTCAATCCGAAATTATTGCTTCACTTACAATGGAAGGCCTCCAAGGAATAATTGATGCCTTCGATGAAGATATTCACCTTGCACGTGGTTATCAAGAACAAGTCGACGTTGCCAAACGAATTCGCACTCATTTAGTAGACAGTAAGCTCACCACTAGACAAGGGGAAGTACGCGTTCAAGATGCTTATTCATTACGTTGCATTCCACAGGTTCACGGAGCTACATGGCAAACTCTAGGTTACGTAAAAGAAAAGTTAGAAATTGAAATGAATGCCGCTACAGATAACCCGCTTATTTTTGATAACGGTGAAAAGGTGATCTCGGGTGGTAACTTTCACGGCCAACCAATAGCATTTGCGATGGATTTCTTAAAAATTGCCATGGCCGAGCTTGCAAATATTTCTGAGCGCAGAATTGAAAGAATGGTTAATCCACAGTTAAATGATTTGCCACCATTTTTAAGTCCAGAACCAGGTTTGCAATCAGGGGCAATGATTATGCAATATGTAGCAGCTTCTCTTGTTTCAGAAAATAAAACGTTGGCACATCCAGCGAGTGTTGACTCAATCCCATCTTCAGCAAATCAAGAAGACCATGTTAGTATGGGGACTATTGGTTCTAGACACGCCTATCAAATTATCACAAATGTTCGTCGTGTTCTTGCCATTGAAGCCATTTGTGCGATGCAGGCTTGTGACATTCGTGGTAGAGAAAAAATGGCGACGACAACACGTGAATTTTTAGATGAAGGCCGAAAAGTAGTGCCAATCATTACCGCAGATCGAATTTTTTCAAAAGATATTGAAGCACTGAATACATGGTTGAAAGAAAGTTGCGAGATTGAACATTACCAATATATAAGGGGCGAAAAAATATGACTGAGACAAAAAAACGAGTAGTAAGAGCAAATCGTGGATTAGAGCTTCAATGTAAGGGTTGGGAACAGGAAGCCGTGCTTAGAATGCTTTGTAACAATCTTGATCCAGAAGTAGCAGAAAAACCAGAGGATTTAATTGTTTATGGTGGCATAGGGAAGGCTGCACGGAACTGGGAGTCATTTGATACGATCGTTCAACAGTTAAAAACACTAGAAGCTGATGAAACGTTGCTGATCCAATCAGGCAAACCAGTTGGGCGCTTCCGTACTCATGAGCACGCACCGAGAGTGTTACTTTCTAATTCAGTACTAGTCCCAAAATGGGCGAATTGGGAGCACTTCAACCACCTCGAAAAACAAGGGCTAATGATGTACGGGCAAATGACAGCTGGAAGCTGGATTTACATTGGAACGCAAGGGATATTACAAGGTACTTACGAAACGTTCGCAGCAATTGCTAAAAAGCATTTTAATAACACATTAAGAGGAACAGTAACGCTAACTGCAGGTCTTGGCGGAATGGGGGGTGCTCAACCTCTAGCGGTTACGATGAATGATGGAGTCGTTCTAACAGTCGATGTAGACGCAGAGCGAATTCAAAAACGAATCGAGACAAGATATTGTGACCGGATGACGCATTCGTTAGACGAAGCATTAGAGTGGGTACTGGCTGCGAAAAAAGATGGAACACCACTTTCAATTGGACTCGTTGGAAATGCCGCTGAGGTTCATCATGAGATTTTAGCTCGTGGAGTCGAGATTGATATAGTTACAGACCAAACGTCAGCTCATGATCCGCTAAATGGCTATGTACCAGTAGGGTACTCACTTGATCAATCCAACGAATTACGTAAAGAAAATCCAGAACTGTATGTTCAACTTGCGAACCAAAGCATGAAAAAGCATGTTGAAGCTATGCTTGAGTTCCAACAACGCGGTTCAATTGTTTTTGATTATGGAAATAACATTCGTCAAGTAGCCAAAGATGAAGGCTTAGAGAATGCTTTTGATTTTCCTGGATTTGTTCCAGCCTACATTCGTCCACTGTTCTGCGAAGGAAAAGGACCGTTTCGTTGGGTAGCACTCTCAGGTGATCCAGAAGATATTTACCGTACAGATCGCTTAATTAAAGAGTTGTTCCCAGAGAATGAGGCGCTTTGTCGTTGGATCGATATGGCTCAAGAAAGGGTAGCTTTCCAAGGCTTGCCTTCACGTATATGCTGGTTAGGTTATGGTGAGCGGGTGAAAATGGGCCTTGCGATGAATGAATTAGTTCGTACAGGTGAGCTCAAAGCGCCGATTGTCATTGGACGTGATCACCTTGATTGCGGTTCAGTAGCGTCACCTAATCGTGAAACAGAAGCGATGCTTGATGGAAGTGATGCAGTAGGGGATTGGGCAATATTGAATGCATTAGTCAACACATCTGCTGGTGCAAGCTGGGTATCTGTACACCACGGTGGTGGTGTTGGTATGGGTTATTCTTTACATGCTGGAATGGTTGTTGTCGCAGATGGGACTGATCGAGCGAGAGATCGTCTTGAGCGAGTCTTAAACACAGATCCAGGAATGGGTGTTATACGCCATGCGGATGCAGGATATGAGCTTGCTAAAGAGGTAGCGAAAGAGAAAAATATTGTGATACCAATGGATGGAGGGAAATGATGACAGTACATGTAGATCTACTTCTAACAAATATTGGACAGTTATTACCGATGCGCTCTGAGGGCCCAAAGGCAGGCAAGGCAATGCAGGAGCTAGAGGTCATTGAAGGCGCAGTGCTTGGAATAAAAGATGGAAGAGTTGCCTTCATCGGAACCGATGCTTCAGATATTGAGTTTGATAAACTTATAGATTGTAAGGAGAAGCTTGTAACTCCAGGACTAGTTGATCCTCATACTCACGTTGTCTTCGGTGGCTCACGGGAACATGAGCTAGCTCTAAAACAGCAAGGAGTTCCTTACCTAGAGATTTTAAAACGAGGAGGAGGAATTCTCTCAACTGTTGAAGCAACAAGAAAGGCAACTTCCGAGGAGCTATATGAAAAAGCGAGTTTCCACCTTGACCGCATGCTAAGTTTTGGAACAACTACGGTTGAGGCGAAAAGTGGCTATGGATTAGATCGTGAAACAGAGCTGAAACAATTACAAGTGGCGAAAGAGCTTCAAAAAAATCATCAGATAGATATTGTTTCAACGTTTTTAGGAGCACATGCGATCCCGAAAACACATAAAGGAAATCCAGAGCTATTTTTAGAAGAAATGCTAGCCATGCTAGATGAAATTAAAAATCTTGAACTAGCAGAGTTTGTAGATATTTTTACAGAAACAGGGGTATTTACAGTTGAACAATCTCGTGAATATCTAAGAAAAGCCAAGGAAAAAGGCTTTGATTTGAAAATTCATGCTGATGAAATTGATCCGCTTGGCGGGACGGAAATGGCAGCTTCCTTAGGAGCAATTTCAGCAGATCATCTTGTTGGTGCTTCTAACGAAGGGATTCGTTTGTTAGCTGAGAATGGTACCATTGCTGTTTTGTTACCAGGAACAACATTTTATCTGGGAAAAAGTTCATTTGCTAGAGCAAGAGAGATGATTGAGCAAGGTGTTACAGTCTCATTAGCGACTGATTTTAACCCAGGTAGCTCACCGACTGAGAATTTACAGTTGATTATGTCGATTGCAGCATTGCAATTGAAAATGTCCCCAGAGGAAATTTGGAATGCGGTAACAGTAAATGCAGCTCACGCCATTGGTCGAGGTAACGAAGCAGGACAGTTAGCAGTTGGTAGAAAAGCAGATATCGTGATTTGGGATGCACCAAACTATTTATATATTCCTTATCATTATGGAGTCAACCATGTGAACAAAGTGATTAAAAATGGAAAGGTAGTTACTGAAAGGATGAAAATTCGTGAGTAGTTTTCAGTATCTAAAGCCCACAGGCTCACCTTTTGTTGACCGGCATGTGACACGTTTTTCTGATATCGTAAAGCCATGGAATGAACAAGAAATTGTTGGAGTTGGAATTGTTGGTGCGCCTCTTTCAAAATCATCAATAAGTCACTCTGGAGCGCATCTTGCTCCAAGTACGATTCGTAAGGCATTCTCGGCATTTACGACATACTCTATTGAAGATGATTGCGAGTTAAGTAGTTTTGAAATTCAGGATCTTGGTGATATTGTCATGCACGTAACAGACATCGTTCACTCACAAGATCGAATATATAAAACCCTGTCAGAGATTTACGCGACGAATCGTAAATTTCTCCCTATTATCCTTGGTGGTGATAATTCAATTACTTACCCAAGTATAAAGGCATTCTCCAAAGCTAAGGGTCGGGTCGGAGTAATCCAATTTGATGCTCATCACGATGTTCGTAATCTCGAAGATGGTGGTACAACAAATGGAACACCATTTCGAAGCTTACTAGAAAGTAATACAATTCTAGGTGAAAATTTAGTTCAAATCGGTATCCGTGATTTTTCAAATAGTAAGTTTTATCGTAAGTATGTCGACAGTCATGGAGTTACCGTTTTTACAATGAAGAATGTCCGCGAAAGACGAATAACTGAGATGATTGATGAGGCACTTCAAATGATGAAAGGTCAAGTAGATGTCATCTATGTCTCGCTAGATATGGATGTTGTTGATCAAGCTGAGGCACCGGGTTGCCCAGCGATTGGACCTGGTGGCATGAGTGCTGCTACATTAATTGAGGCTATTACTTATTTAGGTGAACAGCCAAAAGTTCAAGGCTTAGAAATCGTAGAGATTGATCCAACTGTGGATTTTCGCGACATGACAAGTCGATTAGCAGCACATGTGATCCTTCATTTTTTAAAAGGGAAGGCGAGAATAAAGTAATATCTGGTGGCCGTATGGAGATTCTATACGGCTATTTTTTTGGTTGAGTAATAATTGCCGCATTGGAATTTTCTGTTAAAATAGTAATAACAAATGTAGATGTGAAGTGGGGTAAACCAATGGGATACATTGAAGAGCTAAGACAGCTTGTTGGCCATAGACCGTTAATATTCGTAGGTTCCGTTGTGGTCATTTTTGACGAAAAGGGAAGAGTGTTATTACAACAACGCCGGTTCCCTAATGGAGTGTGGGGGTTGCCAGGTGGGTTAATGGAATTAGGTGAGTCTACTGAGGACGTTGCTAAACGTGAGGTTTTTGAAGAGACAGGATTACGAATTGACAACTTACAACTAATTAACGTCTACTCCGGACCTGATCAATTTATCGTCGCTGAAAATGGCGATCAATTTTATGTAGTCACGGTTGCTTATCATACAAACCAGTATCAAGGCCCGCTAAAGATTGACGAAACAGAGTCGATAAAACTGGAATTTGTCTATCAGGATCAGTTACCAGAAAAAATGGTGAAAAGCCATAGAGTTATCTTGAATGAGTTTTTTACAAAATAAATTTGGTTAACGTTATTAGGGTGAACATTCAATATTTTGAAACTTCTTGGTCGCCATGCCCGTATGTTTTATAAAAAGTTAACTGGGGTGAAGTAAATGAACAAGCAGGAGAATTATGTGGACGAAAAAAAGAATAGTTTTATTGAATATCTCTTGGATACATTCCCTTCTTTGTTTCTAGAATTTTTGTTTTCTATACCAAGATTTCTAGTTAGTTTGCTGAGGGTTTTCTTCTAGTAGTAGCCTTAGAGTGGTGGGCTTAAATGAAGTTAAGAGGTTTAGTACTGTTTTTTTGGCGTTCGTTACTACTAAGTTCTATTGCAATTCTCTTTAAACCTTGAAAGTGCATAACAGGAGATACAAGGCGATAGGGTTCTACTCTACGTCTTTTTGTCTTTTGCGAACTTTCCCTAAAAAATACAACAAAAGTCGACAAATGTTCCCAATAGTAAAGTATAATAGAGGAAAGGTTATTTTAGAGTCAAATTATTCTAGTAAAATCAGCATGTGGGGATTGGAGAGGCATTTGTGTGAATATTAAATCTATTAGAAGTCAAATGCTCATATATTTTATTGTGGCTTTACTTGCATTATTTGGCTTTCTAATCTACGTAGTTGATAAAGAATTACAAAAGCTACCAGAGCATATGATGCTACAATATCAAGAAATCGCTAATGCGAGAGCGGATGAAATAGATAAAGAACTACATAGTTTTATACAAGAAGTGAAAATGGTTTCCCAGTCTCCGGTTGTACAATCTATGGACCTAGATGTGATTAAAGACTATCTACCTAAGCTTGTCCTTGATGGGCAACATAGAAATATGACCATTGCTAAAACAGATGGGGAAGGTTGGACTACGCTTGGTAATTCCATCGATATTTCTGATCAAGAACAATTCCAGAAGATTATAGTAGAAGGCAATCCTTCTTGGATTTCTCAGCCATTTATTAGTCCTTATGCAGACACAGATATCCCCATCATCATCATTTCTCATGAAGTTAAGAGAAATGAAGAGATTGTTGGACTTGTAAATATTGTAATCAGTAATGAGTTCTTAAATAAAGTGGTTCAAAACATCAATTTAGGTAATACAGGACTTGCATGGATTGTTGACAGAGAAGGAAATATTGTTGCTCATGCAGACAGTTCAGTCGGATTTAACCGGCATATCTCAGAGTTTATTCCCAACAATCATACCTATACAGAAGCATTCAATCCAGGTAATGGCTTAGGCTGGCTACAGCATAATAATGTTCAAGGTAAAGAAATAGTGACTTTTTATAAAAGTATGGATAGTTCTCCTGGATGGACGTTATTATTATCCATTAACAATGAAGAATTGCTAAAAGAAGTAAGCAATGCACGCGTAAGCATTATTTTGTTCTTTATTTTAGGCATTGTCTTAATGAGTATCTTCGCTTTTTATTACACTACAACGATTTCAAAACCGATTTTGCATTTAAAAAAGGTATTTGAAAAAGCAGAAACAGGAAACTTAAATGTTGTCGCAGATGAGACAGTTAAAAATGAAGTAGGAGCAGCAGCGAAGAGTTTTAATAAGATGCTCACTCAGCTAAGGAAACTTACCTATCGGGACTCACTAACAAATTTACACAACCTTAATGGTTTTTTACTAGAATTACCTGACCGAGCAAAGCAGTTGAAGAAGAAGTATTCCAATATTGCTATTGTTGTCGTTTCGTTAGATGATTTTAAACGCATCAACAGTATCAGTGGTTATACAGGAGGCAATCTGGTTCTATTAAAACTAGCTAAGCTATTATCGGAGTTCGTTAAAGAGGAAGAAGGCTTAGGAAGGTACTTTGGAGACGAATTTATCTTATTGTTAAAGGGCGACTCTTTAGAGAAGATCGAAGAAAGAATTCAGTTGCTATGGGATAAATGTAGTACGGAAATGACAATCAATGATACTGAGTATCGTCTAAGAGTTTCAATTGGAGTTGCGATAACTGATAATCCTCTCATAAAGGTTGAGGACATTGTAAATGAAGCGAACATCGCCAAGGTCCAAGCAAAAAAACAAGGCGGTAATCGTTATCAGTTTTTTGATCAGAATATCGATCGGGCAATTAAAATTGAACAAAAAGTAGAGAATGCTTTGTTTCATGCTATTGAAAAAAATGAATTATATTTAGTGTTTCAACCAATCGTCGATTTAAAAACAAATACGATTATTGGTACAGAAGCATTAATTAGATGGGACCATGACTATTTTAAACAAATAACCCCTCTTAAACTAATAGAAATTGCTGAACAATCGGGGCTAATTGTCGATATTGGAAAATGGGTACTTAGGGAAGCTTTAAAGCAGAATAAAAAATGGCATGATCTTGGTTACTCGTCAATGTTTGTATCTGTTAACATTTCTGCAATTCAATTTGATCAACCTAACTTTGTCTCTATGGTAAAATCAATCTTAGAAGAAACGTCAATGTCGCCGGAATTTCTAGAGTTAGAGGTAACTGAAACGAATGCGATGACAATGGTAGATGAAAAACTTGCGAAGATGAGTAAGTTAAAAGAGATGGGAATTCGAATTGCCATTGATGACTTTGGGACTGGATATTCTTCATTAGCATATTTTACCAGATTCCCAATTAATACACTGAAGATTGATCGTTCATTTGTAAATGAAATTTACCATGATGAAAATGCGAAAACAATTATTACAACAATCATTAACATGGCAAAAACGATAAATATTGCAACCACAGCAGAGGGCGTAGAAACTTTCGATCAAGTTAAGTTTCTGGAGGAACAGGGGTGCGATAAAATTCAAGGATTTTTAATTAGCAGGCCGGTAAATCCAGAAGATATTGAGGAATTATTTAAAAATAAAGAGCTAAGTAAGAGAATCGAGGCTTAGAAAATTTAAGCCTTATTTTTTTAATTGGAATTTTTTAAAAAATATGACTAATTAAGAGAAAAGTAGTATAATTACATAGGTATACAAACTAAATTAATTATTTACATTTACTATATAAAATTTAAGATTCGGTTTGTGGAGGGAAGACACTTGGACGAAATAGTAAAAGAATATGAGCCCCTACTCATTGACTGTGGTGAAACAGAGGAAAAAATACAGTTATTAAACAAACTTTCAGAGGAATTGGAACGTCGCAAACCTCTTCACTCACTAGCTTTATCGGAAAAGGCCTTAGAACTTTCAATAGAAGATGGGTACGAAAAAGGTACTGTGAAAAGTCTATTGCACATTGGTAGAAGTTTATGGCTAACGGGAGAGCTTGAAAAAGCACTTGAACGGTTACTAGACGGATTAACTAGGGTTAGAAAGCTGAATGATGAGCTTGAATATGAGGTAGAATTTCTTAATGCCTTAGGAAACGTAAATCTATATACAAAAATATATGATCGTGCCCTTGAATACTACGGACAAGCCTTAAATTTAGCGACAGCTATTAAGTATGACAAGCTAATTGCCGGATTATTGAATAATATTGGTGAAATTCATTACCAACTACATGACTACACGATCTCTTTAAAATATTATGAGGATAGTCTGAAGAAATTCGAGGAACAAGGTGACAGAGTTGCTCAAACTGTTCCTTTGATTAACTTAGGTGCAGCAAATTTAAGCATTGAAAACTATGCTGAAGCAGAAAAGTATTTCCGTCGTTGTTTACAGATCAGTATTGAAGAAAAAGATGGTTTACGTGAAAGTGGTGTCTTGCACCAACTAGGTAGGCTGGCATATAAAAGGGGTAATTTACAAGAAGCTGAGGACTTTTATGAACAATGTGTGCAATTAAATCGTGAAGTTGGAGATGCATTCTTAGATGTTGAGCTTTACATCGATTATTATTACTTAGCAAGAGATTTGAATGATGTTGAAAGAGGGATTACTTACCTTAATCAAAGCTTAGAGTTTGCAGAGAAAATTAAGGCAAAAGCCTTTATTAGCAATATCTGTTCTTTACTTGCAGAATGCTATGAAGACGTAGGAGATATAAATAAAACAATCTTCTATTATAAGAAGTTCCATAATCAAACAAAGGAAGTAACTAGATTAGAACAAGAAAGTAAGCTACGTGGTGTTGCCGTTCAGTTAAAAGCTGAAGAATCGCAACGGAAAAATAAAGCTTTTGAAATTTTAACCAAAGAACTAGAGCAAAAAACACAGGAGCTATCTAGGTCATACTCACAGATGAAGATTATCAGTGAAATTGGACAAAGTATTACTTCCACCTTAGATGTAAAGAAAGTCTTTAGAAGAATTTACGAAAGCATTAACAGCTTAATGGATGCTACTGTTTTAGGTATTGGTATTTACAACAAACAAAAAGAAGCTATAGAATACAAGCTTTACATTGAAGAAGGAGAAAACGCACCTGTTTTTGATATCCCTATTCGTAGTAAATCTAGCTGGGCAGTTTGGTGCTTTAAGAATAAGCAGGAAATTATGATAAATGATGTCGAACGTGAATATTCAAAATACTTAGAGGGAATGGCAAGTACCTTTGGTAAGATTAGATCATCGATTATCTTCTGTCCACTAATTTTAGAGGAAGAAATTATTGGTGTCGTTACGGTTCAGAGTAAAGAGAAGAATGCATATGACCAACACGCATTAGACTCAATTCGAGCCCTAGTTTCCTATATTGTTATCGCTCTTAACAATGCTGAAAAGTCGCAAAAGCTAGCTGAAGAAATTACAATTAGAAAACAATCTCAAGTCGAACTAGTGGAGTTAAATAATAAATTAATTAAAATCTCAGAACTTGATGGTCTTACTGAGATTGCAAACCGTCGAAGGTTTGATCAATTGTACATTGAAGAATGGGAACGCGCGAGAAGAGATCAATTACCATTGTCTGTTATTTTAATCGATGTAGATCAATTCAAAGAATACAACGATCATTATGGACATCAAGAAGGGGATCAAGTTCTATGCTCTGTTGCCAAGACATTAAAAAGTGTTCCGAAACGTCCAACAGATTTTGTAGCAAGATATGGTGGAGATGAGTTTGTGGCAGTCATTCCAAATACCGATATTGAAGGTGCAATAAAGGTAGCAGAAAATATGATCAAAAACATCGTCTCATTACAAATCAGTCATGAGTATTCTAAGGTAGCCAACTATATTACCTTAACGGTTGGAGCCTCAACAATCACTCCCCAATTGGGAATGGATCGAGAAGAGCTTCTTCGTATGGCGGATAAGGCCTTATATAGAGCAAAAGAAAATGGACGGAATCGAGTAGAGCATTTTGCTAGAGAAAATTAAAGACCGACTTAAAAACTTACCTGAATAGGTGAGTTTTTTTGTTTTTAGTAGTCTCACCAAACTAGGCATGTGTGCATAGACTAATCCAACTCTGTGCGAGAGAATAAAGGGGGACAACAAGTTGGAATTAACTCTAGCTCACTGGCTTTACGGTATAGTTACCTTCATTATTATATTGACAATGATTTTTAGAAAAGGGGTTGTATTACCGACCCTATTAGGAACGTTTTTAGTAGCAACGGTTTACAACCAAAGTATTGTCAGTGGTTTTACATCTGTTTTTAACGCAAATTTAACAGCGGCCCAGGAATTATTTAGTATTTTTCTAATCATTACCTTCATGGTAGCGCTGCTTCACTCGTTAAAAGATTTGGGTTCAGATAAGCAAATGATTACACCGATTCAAAGATTTATGACGAATGGGCATGTTGCCTATTTTATTCTTATTGGGATTACCTTCATCATCTCATTATTTTTCTGGCCAACGCCTGCAGTTCCTTTAATATGTGCACTTTTAGTTCCAGCAGCTGTAAGAGCAGGTCTACCTCTCATGGGCGCTGCTATGGCGGTAGCATTAGCGGGTCAAGGTATGGCGTTATCGTCTGACTATGTAATGCAAGTTGCCCCTGGTTTAAGTGCAAGATCGGCAGGACTTGATACGGCCCTTGTTGCTGATAAAGCATTAGTGTTATCACTGATTTCTGGTGGTGTTGCAATCCTGATTGCATACCTTACTATACGTAAGAAGATGCGAAAGCCCGATCATCCAATGATCGAAAAGGAACTAGCAGCAGTTCAAGGTAAGGAAAAAAAGGATCGAGAACCCTCAGAACCTACATCTAGATGGACGAAAGTGTTTGCTGTATTAGTGCCACTTTCAATGCTAGTCGTGATGATTTATATGATCTATACAAAGGCTAGCGGTGGTAGAATGGGAGGCTTCGAAGGTGGTGATGGTGCGGCATTTATTGGAGGTGTTGCAGTTCTTCTATTAGCACTTGCGACGATCACCTACAACAAAATGCAATCGTTAGAGCGAATTAGTGAGCATATCACAGATGGCTTTGTATTTGCCTTTAAAGCAATGGGGCCTGTTATACCGATTGCTGGCTTCTTCTTCCTTGGTAGTGGAGAATTCTCAGGAAGCATTCTCTCTATCGGTGAAGAAGCACCACCAGCTTTCTTATTCGACCTTGTTCAGTCAGCCCAAACATTCATACCAGAAAATGCAATATTGACAGCCTTTGGTATTTTAATAATTGGAATTATTACTGGTCTAGATGGGTCAGGTTTTTCCGGCCTTCCGTTAACAGGTGCTTTATCGAGTGCATTTGCCTCTAGTTCAGTAGACGCCTCAACATTAGCTGCAATTGGGCAGATGGGTTCAATTTGGACTGGTGGAGGGACATTAATCGCCTGGTCTTCACTTGTTGCAGTTGCAGGGCTTTGTGGAGTTTCTGTTATGGACTTGGTACGAAAAAACTTCTTCCCGGTAATTATAGGGTTAATTGTTTCAACAGTTGCTGCCTTACTAATATGGTAGGCTGAAATAATAAAAGAAAGGCAGGGGTAGTCCCTGGCCTTTCTTTTGTAGTTAGAGAGAGTTTGTTCTAACTAGTGGAGGTAGGTATAACAAATTAACGTGCCATTTGTTGTTGAGCCATTTGTACAAGGCGCTTAGTAATTTCTCCTCCAACAGAACCGTTGGCACGAGAAGTTGTGTCAGCTCCAAGTTGTACACCGAATTCCTGTGCAATTTCATACTTCATTTGGTCAAGAGCTTGTTGTGCACCAGGTACTACAAGCTGATTGCTGTTATTTGAGTTGTTGTTTCTCATCCTAATCGACCTCCTTTCGTATGTTGTGAGTTTAGAATATGTAGATAACAAGTTTCTATACGTTCATAGAAATATTTTTTGAGTGGTAAAAATTAGAAAGTTGTACAAGCCTTGATATTTATGAGATTGAGGCAATAATAATGTTGATAAAGAAATAATTTAGCAGATAAAAGTTTGTGAATGTAGACGAGCCTAAGGCAGTAATGGTATTGTTGAAATAAGTTTTTTGAATATTTAGCTTAAAGGAGTGTTGAGATGGGACAAATTGTTGAAATTGCTTATGCAAACTTATTGTCGCCAATGATCTTATTTTTTCTAATTGGTATTGTTGCTGTGTTAGTAAACTCGGACTTGAAAGTTCCATCTGCTTTTTATACTGGATACACCATGATCATACTTTTTACTATCGGTATTAAGGGCGGTGTAGAGCTGAGAAATGTATCTTTTATAGATATGTTACCAACAATCCTATCAGCTGTAGTACTAAGTGTTTTAATGCTTTTTGTTACGTATTTTCTTGTTTCTAAGATTTTTAAGTTTTCAATTACTGAATCTTGGGCACTTGCCGCTCACTACGGTTCTGTTAGTGCCGTAACATTTATCGCTGGCTTAGCTTTCCTTGAAAAAATCGAGGTGCATTACGAAGCTTACATGTCTGCTATTCTGGTAGTCATGGAGGGTCCTGCAATAATTCTAGCGATTATTTTTTATAAAATGTATTTGCAAAAACATGGAACAGAAACTAACAATCCTAATGCAAAATTAAGTCATGTTGTTAAAGAGGCATTTTTTGGGAAGAGTATTTTCTTATTGTTAGGTGGTATCTTTATTGGGCTAGTTGCTCATGCGGATGGTCTAACAAAAATAAAACCTTTATTCGGCGACTTGTTCTATGGTTTACTTTGTATCTTCTTGTTGCACATGGGAATGATTGCAACACAAAGTATCAAGAAAATCGAGAAGTTACGGTTAACATCTTTCTTATTTGCCTTTATCTTACCAATTTTTGGCGGAACGTTGGGAATTATTACAGGAAGCTTCATTGGTCTATCAATGGGAGGTGCATTTATCCTGGCAATATTAACAGGAAGTGCCTCATACATCGCAGCACCTGCAGCGGTTGAGCAAGCAATACCAAAAGCGAACTCAGGAATTTATTTAGGATCGGCTCTTGGTTTAACATTACCGTTTAATTTAATTGTTGGTATTCCTTATTTTTACTGGGTAGCTACACTATTTTATTAAGAAAGCTTGAGAATTTTCTCGAGCTTTTTTAGCGAAGTTCAATGAATTTCATAATTCATAAGTATCGCCATTACGTTACTAAATGTAGTTGCGCTAAAACATTCGCAACTACATTTAGTTTGATATGGCTCCATTAGGTAATTATGAAATTCATTCAGTTAGTAAAATTATATGATTAAGGCAAAAATATCTGGTGGCTTGGTGGATGACAAACTTTATTCGGAGGTAAATGATAATGGCTGAGATTAAATATGAAATTGAAGAAACCTTAGGTGAACTATCTGAGAGTGCAAAAGGCTGGAAGAAAGAGCTTAATTTAATAAGTTGGAACGGGCGACCGGCAAAGTTTGATTTACGCGAATGGGATCCTGAGCACAAGAAAATGGGCAAAGGCATAACGTTATCACGCGAAGAAATCGTTGCCTTAAAGGAAATTTTAAATAAAATTGATATATAACTTAGTGGTGAGGCAACTCACCATTTATTTTTTTATTATAATAGTCTAGATCATGAGGGGAATTAAACAGATATCTCTTAATTAATGTAAAGGTTATTCGTGATTAAGAGGGAATTAAACAGGATTTTCCTAAAAATGTAAAAGTTAGTCAAAAACAAGGGGTAATTAAACAGGATTCTCCTAAATAATGTAAAATTTAGTCAAAATCAAGAGTTAATTAAACAGAATTATCCTAAATAATGTAAAAGTCAGTCAAAAAAAAGAGTTAATTAAACAGGATTCTCCTAATTAATGTAAAAGTCAGTCAAAATCAAGAGGGTATTAAACAGGATTCTCCTAATTAATGTAAAAGTCAGTCAAAAAAAAGAGTTAATTAAGCAGTATTCTCCTAATAAATGTAAAAGTCAGTCAAAATAAAGAGGTAATTAAACAAGATTCTCCTAATTAATGTAAAAGTCAGTCAAAAAAAAGAGGGGATTAAACAGGATTCTCCTAATTAATGTAAAAGTCAGTCAAAATCAAGAGGGAATTAAACAAGTTTGTCCTAAATAATGTAAAATTTAGTCAAAATGAAGGGGTAATTAAACATTATTAAAGTTAGTCTAAAAAGTGGACACGTAAAAATGGATATAAAGTATAATACAAATATCATTTAAGAGGACGTGTTCACATGGGGAAACATTATGATCAGGAATATAAAGATTATGTAGCGAAACTAATAGTAGAAGAAGGTAGAAAAATTCGAGAACTGTCATATGAGTTAGAGATTTCCCATTCTACTGTTGGGAATTGGGTTAGAGACTTTAAACAAAGACGTAATACTAGTAGTTCAAAAGAAGAGTATATTACCCCAAAAGAGTTAGAAAAGTTAAAGAAACAACACGAGGCAGAACTCCAAAAATTGAAAGAGGAAAACGAAATATTAAAAAAGGCAATGCACATCTTCACGAAAAACCCCATGTAATCTATAACTTCATCTTTGCTCATAGAGATGAACATACTGTTGTGAAGATGTGCAAAGTACTTGGAGTTTCCACAAGTGGATTTTATAAGTGGGTAGATAAGCAGAATAGTAGTGTTCAATCTGAGAAGGAGACCTACAAAGAAGAAGTTAAACAAAAGATTAAAAAGTCTTATCATCTAAGCATGGGTACTTACGGAAGCCCTAGAGTTCATGATGATCTAGTTGAATGGGGATATACTATCTCAGAAAAAACAGTAGCCCGCCTGATGAAAGAAATGGGTCTAAGAGCTATACCTGAAGAAAAGTATGTCGTGACTACAGATTCTAATCATGATTTAAACGTCTACCCTGACCTGGTTAAGCGTCAATTTAATGTAGATGAACCCAATCGAGTATGGGTCTCTGATATTACCTACATTTGGACTCTAGAAGGCTGGGTTTATTTAGCCAGCATTATGGATCTGTTTTCTAGAAAAATAGTCGGCTGGAGAGCTGAAGCACATATGAAGAAAGAACTTACAATACAAGCCTTGAATATGGCTCTTGTATCCAGGCAGCCACAACCTACAGATCAATTAATTCATCATTCAGACCGGGGCTCTCAATACTGTTCCAATGGTTATATTGATCTGTTAAATAAGCATGAAATTCAAATTAGTATGAGTCGAAAAGGAGATCCTTATGACAATGCATGCATTGAATCCTTTCATGCAAGTTTGAAAAAAGATTTAGTTCATCGAAGACGATTTAAGACACGTAGTGAAGCAGTAAAGGCAATCAATCATTATATTGGTGGTTTTTATAATGAGAGAAGGAAACACTCAACTTTAGGGTATTGTTCTCCTAACCAATTTGAGAGAAAACATAGTCAAGTTGAGTGTAACTCTGTCTCATAAATGGTCCATTTGGTGTTAAAAGTGATTAGTCATGTTTTTGAGTAATCATTTTTAACACCCCACCAAACGAAGTGCGGTAGGTTACCGCCTAAAAAAGTTCCAATTATTTATGTCCACTTTCTTGACAGAACTCCATTATTCTCCTAATTACTGTAAATGTTAGTCGGAATCAAGAGGTAATTAAACAAGTTTGTCCTAAATAATGTAAAATTTAGTCAAAATCAAGAGGGAATTAAACAGTCTTCTTCTAACCAACTGTAAAAATTAGTCGAATTCAAGAGAGAAACACCCCAACAACTATAAAACAACAAATGGTTACATTCACTATCCCAATAGAAGTACTTAAAACTACTAAGTTATTCCACTTTTTCCTAAACCATACTACTAACCCCAACAGAAAGACTCTACCTAACTTATACTTTAAATGTCCAGCTACCAGAATATATGTTAAAATATAGAAAATTAAGACTATTAAAGGGGGATGTTCGGTGCTAAAACGGTATCCTTTAATCAAAACGAAATTTATTCCGCCACTGATCAAAGACACGAATGTATATCGTCCAGAATTGATTAAGAAGATGCGTAGAATATTGGAAGTGCCGATCACGTTAATTCACTCTGGACCAGGCTACGGAAAAAGCTCTTCTATTGCATCTTTTCTTGAAAATCAAAAAGGTCCTTATTGCTGGTACGCGCTTTCGAAACAAGAGGATAATTTCATTCCCTTCCTTGTCCATATGATTTATGCGGTTCAGGTAAGGTATCCCAATTTTTGCAAAGGACTTCTAGAGTACATACTTAAAGAAGAAATTGATAAAGTTGAAGAGGAAATAGAGTTTTTATGTTCAGAGTTTATTAATGAATTAGTAACAATGGAAGAAGAGGTTATCATTGTTTTAGATGATATTCATTACTTAGAGGCATCTGTTACTAGCATTCAATGGTTAAGTGTATTAATTCAATACCTACCAAAAAATATCCACCTTGTTTTATGCGGCAGAATTAGACCTACTTGGGATATTTTAACGAGATTATTAGTACATGGGGAACTAATTGAAATTACTGAAACAGACCTGGCTTTTACCAAAGAGGAAATTGATGTTCTTTTCGTAGACTTTTATCAGGTTGAATTAGATGAATCGCAAATCCACTATGTATATGAATTAACAGAAGGTTGGATCATAGCGATACAGATGATATGGCAGCAATTTAAGATCACTGGTGACCTTGAGGTAAAGCACCATCTAAACATTCGATCGCTTGAAGAACTTTTTCGCTACCTAGCTTTAGAAGTATTTTCAAAGCAAAAAGAAGAAATTCGCCAGTTTCTTTTAGCTACTTGTATTTTTGAAGATTTTAATAGTCCGTTTTGTAATGCTGTTCTAAAGAGAAGTAATTCTCAAAGCGTCATTGATGATTTACTCTCTCAAAATTTGTTCATCATCCCAATTGGCACGAAACAGTATCGCTACCATCCGTTATTCAAAGATTTCTTAATGAAGCAGTTGCGACTTGATAAGGAACTTTTTTACGAATATCAAGACGGGGCGGCTACATATTTTCTAGAGCAAGAAAATTACGAACGGGCCATTTATCATTATCAAGAAATTGATGAAAATAATAAGATTGGTCGCATTTTGGAGGAAACAGGTCAAATGCTTCTCCATCAAGGGAAGATAGAGGCTGTTTCGAAGATGTTAGACAGACTATCAGTAAATGTAAAAATGGAATTTATCAGGCTCTGGTTTATTGAAGGAGAGATAAATCGCTATTTTTGCCATTACGAGAAAGCGCTTACGTGTTATCGGCAGTTAGAGGAGTTAGCTGAGTTGAAAGAGGATTATCTCGCAGGAAGTTTAGCTCATGAGGGAAAAGCAAAAATATATTTGGATACAATTCAACCAGCAAAAGCAGATAATCATTTGAGCCAAGCTATTGCTTTAATCGAGCAAGAACATGAAAACGAAGAGCGGCAAATCCAGCTGTATAGCTTAATGGCTGAAAACCTAGTTAATTTAGGGAAAATGACAGAAGCGATCCAGTGGCTTAACAAGTGTAAGTCTGTCAAAGAAGATTTCATCAAAGTAGAGTTAGAGTCCCGCTATTTTTTACGCATTGGAAAGCTGCAAGAAGCAAAACTATTGCTTGAAAATGTAACTGCTCAATCGACTTCAGAAAATCACTTATCCCAGTCTCATCGAGAAACGGATCTGATTTTATCGATCATTTGTTCTTTCATGGGCGAATTAGATAAAGGGAAGCGTTTGGCTGAACGAGCAATTTTGCGAGGGACTTTACGGAAGTCACCATTTGTAGAGGCTTGTGGTTGGATTAGGATGGGGCATGTGGTTCAGTTAAATGAGAAATACAATCATGAGCTAGCGATCCAATGTTATGAAACAGCACTTGGACTTATGGAAAAAATCAAAATGTCTAGAGGGAAGTCAGAAGCATACATGGGTTTAACGGTTTTATATGGCCGGGCAGGGAATTATGAAATGTCACAAAAAATGTCTCTTATGGCGTTAGAAGAGCCTAACCGTGTCAAGGATCAATGGCTAGCGTCATTTGTTTATCTTTCGCAAAGTATCGCTGCGATTTATTGTAATGAGTTAATTCATGCCAAAAATTATTTACATGAAGCATATAAAGGTTTTGAATTATGTGATGGACAGTATGGACGTACAGTGACATTTTTTTGGCAAGGCAAAGTAGCTTTTGAAGAGCAAGACTGGGTAGAATTTCAACTTTGCATGGAGAAATTTATTCAATTTGCTCAAGAATACAATTACGAGTTTTTCATAACTAGGAAAACATTATTCGGTCCTAAGGATCTCCAAATGATTATCCCAATGCTTATTAAAGCAAAGGAATTAGGGATAAAAGCCGCAAATCGATATCTAACGACATTGGGACTTGATGGTTTGACCTTTCATCCTGGGTACTCGATAAAGGTAAAGACATTGGGCGATTTTCAAGTGTGGTTAGGCAATGAAAAAATTCATGATCGCAGCTGGAAACGAGAGAAAGCGAAAGAATTATTTCAGTTACTTGTGACCTATAAATCTAAGATGTTACCAAAAGAGGAAATTTTATCGCTACTATGGGGGGATCTTGATCAAGAAGCAGCTCAAAGAGATTTTAAGGTTGCTCTAAATGCGCTAAACAAAGCAATTGAGCCTGAACGACAAGTGCGCAGTAATCCATTCTTTATACAGCGAGAAGACTCACTATATGGTTTAAATCGGGAAGCGGTTTTAGAAGTTGATGCGGAGGTTTTTGAAGCAACAATCGAGAGAGGTCTAAAAGAACCGGGCAAGAAAGAGGCAATTGAGTTACTAACCCAGGGATTAACTTTATACGAAGGTGATTATTTGCCGAGTCGTCGTTATGATGACTGGTGTGTCGAAGAACGAGAAAGATTACTAGTCTTGTACTTACGTGGAGCTGAGCTACTCGCCCAGCTTTACATCGAAACCAAATCGTATGACGAAGTAATTTATTGGTGTGAGTCCATCCTTAATAAAGATGCTTGCTGGGAAGAGGCTTATCGACTGTTAATGTACGCTTATTATCAAAAGAAAAATCGTGCCTACGCTTTGCGTATTTATGATCGATGCGTAAAGC
Source organism: Anaerobacillus alkaliphilus (assembly GCF_004116265.1). Lineage (NCBI taxonomy): Bacteria > Bacillati > Bacillota > Bacilli > Caryophanales > Bacillaceae > Anaerobacillus > Anaerobacillus alkaliphilus. The sequence goes on from NZ_QOUX01000039.1 coordinate 82,986, forward strand.
AGCTTCAAGAAGAATTAGGGGTTGAACCAATCCAGGCGACAAAACAGTTTTATCGAAAAATAAAAGAAAATCTACCCGTTGAATTAGGAACAAGTTAACAGTATGTCCAAGATGTACTGTTTCTTTTCTGTAACTAAATTGTAACTACTTAAAACTATAGTAACAGTAGTAATAGGTTAAAGGGTTCTAGTACAAAGAAAAAGAAGCAAAGAAATTTGCCTGTAACTAATTTGTAACTAGTATCCAGGATAATGTAGATAATTCAAAAAAAGGGGGATTTTAAATGAAGGCAAGGAAAACTTGGGTAGGCTTCCTATTTGCACTAATCTTTTTACTTTTTCTAGGGGCATGTAGCTCGAACGAAACAGGAAGTAATGATGACAAGAAAGCAACTAACGAATCGCCGAAACCGACGACTGAAGTGAAGCAAGAGGAGAAAGAAGTTGTCAAGATTGGCTTACTCACATCATTAACTGGGGCACTTGAGGCTTATGGAGCTCAAACGGTGAAAGGTTTTGAGTTAGGACTTGAATATGCGACAAATGGAACTATGGAAGTGGCAGGTAAGAAAATTGAATTTATTATTGAGGATACAGAAACACAAGCGGATGTAGCTGTGCAAAAAGCTACAAGATTACTAGAGGATCATAAAGTAGATTTCGTTGTTGGATCTTCTTCTTCAGGTGATACGTTGGCTGTATTACCGTTAATGGAAGAATACAAAAAGGTTATGATTGTAGAACCAGCAGTAGCAGACAGTATTACAGGTGCTAACTGGAACAGATACATCTTCCGAACTGGTCGTAGTTCATCACAGGATGCTGTTGCAGGTGCGGCAGCAATTGCTAAAGAGGGTGTAAAAATTGCTACATTAGCTCAAGACTTTGCTTTTGGTCGCGATGGGGTAGCTGCATTCAAAACAGCTGCTGAAGCTCTAGGTGCAACTCTCGTTCATGAGGAATTTGCTGATCCAGCTGGTGTTGATTTTTCTTCAAATATCCAACGTATTATTAATGCTCAGCCAGATTATTTATTCGTTATCTGGGCAGGTGCAAACAACCCTTGGGGTCAGTTAGAAGATATGAGAGTTCAAGAAAGAGGAATTAAGTTATCTACAGGAGCTCCAGATATCGCGGCGCTTCGTACAATGGAAGATATGATTGGAATGGAAGGATTTACAGTTTACCATCACAGCTTACCAAACAATGCTGTAAATGATTGGTTAGTAGCAGAGCATGCGAAACGTCATAATGGCGAAATGCCAGACTTATTCACTCCAGGTGGTTTTGCTGCAGCAATGGCAATTGTCGCAGCTCTAGAAAAAACAAATGGAAATGTGGATACGGATACTCTAATTTCAGCTATGGAAGGTATGACGTTTGAGACACCAAAAGGACCAATGACATTCCGCCCTGAAGATCATCAAGCACTGCAAACGATGTATTCAATTAGATTAGAGAGAAAAGATGGTTTTGATTATCCAGTGCCAGTGTTAAAACGTGAGCTTTCTCCAGAAGAGACAGCACCAGCAATTCAAAATAACCGATAACATGTATTGAAAATATGTGGGAGCACGATGACGATAAAACGACGTGCTCCTCTTTTTTAACAGATATGAAAAAGAGGTGAGTGAATTTGGATACGATTTTAGAAACAAAAGAGCTAACCATTGCTTTTGGCGGACATGTGGCTGTAAGTGAGGTCAATATTCAAATTGAACGAAATAAATTAAAATCGATTATTGGTCCAAATGGTGCCGGTAAAACAACATTTTTTAATATGATTAGCGGGCAATTGAAACCGACAAAAGGCCAAGTGGTATTTAAAGGAAAAGACATTACCAAGATGTCACCTACTGATCGAACGAGAATGGGAATTGGGAGATCGTTTCAGATTACAAATGTTTTTCCACACTTAACCTGTCATGAGAATGTTCGTTTAGCTGTGCAATCGCAAAAAGGAATTTTTTATAACATGCTTTCACATTTTACTAGTTTAAAAGAAGTCAACGACAAGGCAACAAAGTTTTTAGAAACGGTCTTACTAGACAATAAAGCCCAAGAGCTAGCAGTTAATTTGGCTCATGGTGAAAAGAGGAAGTTGGAAATTGCCATGCTTTTGGCGTTAGAGACAGAAGTGTTACTCCTAGATGAACCAACTGCTGGTATGTCGTTAGAAGAAGTTCCAATGATCCTCGATGTCATTCGGAAAATTCGCGACGAACGAAAACGTACGATTGTTTTAATTGAACACAAGATGGATATGATCCGTGATTTATCTGATAGCATTATGGTTTTGTTCCATGGAAAATTACTAGCTGACGGTGACCCAGAAGAAATTATGAAAAATGAGCAAGTTCAAAAAGCGTATTTAGGGGGGTTACACAATGACGCTTCTTAAAGTAGATAATATTCACACATACATTCAACAATATCACATCTTACAAGGTGTTTCCTTTGAGGTCCATAAAGGGGAAGTAACCGTGTTGTTAGGTCGAAACGGTGCTGGGAAAACAACCACGCTTCGATCGATTATGGGGTTAAATCCAATTAAATCAGGAAGTATCACCTTTAAGGGAGAAGAAGTTCACGCTTGGCCGACACATAAGATTGCCAATGCCGGAATTGGTTATGTACCAGAAGATCAAGGAATTTTTGGAGCATTAACCGTAGAAGAAAATATGAAAGTTGCGATGAAGAAAAAAGACGAAGCGACACTAGAGAGAATGGACTGGATCCTTGATTTATTCCCAGATTTAAAGAAGTTTTGGAAAAAGAACGGTGGTCATTTAAGTGGGGGACAAAAGCAAATGCTCTCAATTGCAAGAGCTTATATTAACGACAACGAAATGCTTCTCATTGATGAACCAAGTAAAGGTTTAGCACCAATTATTGTCGAGAAAGTTATGGATTCGATCATTCAAATGAAAGAAAAAACAACGGTTGTTCTAGTAGAACAAAATTTTATGATGGCAAGTGCAATTGGTGACCGCTTCTATATTATTGATGATGGTCATTCTGTACACAACGGGTTAATGGAAGAGTTAAAACAAGATGAAAAATTAAAACGACAATACTTAGGGATTGCTTAATTTATATAAAGGTAGGTGAAGGCTATGGAAATGTTTATCAATATTACAATTAACGGGTTAGCTACAGGGATGCTAATCTTTTTATTGGCAGCGGGGTTAACACTAATTTTTGGTTTGATGGATGTCTTAAATTTTGCTCACGGAGCGCTGTTTCTATGGGGAGCTTATGCGGGAATTTGGACGTACACAACGTCAGGAAGCTTTATATTCGGAATTATTGCCGCTATCGTGGCTTGTTGTATCTTAGGTTATTTATTAGAGAGGTTTATTGTAAAGCCTGTGTATGGAAATCATATTCAGCAAATTCTAATTACTTTAGGAGCTATGCTCGTGTTAAGTGAGCTAGTAAAAGTAGTTTGGGGACCAAACATTATTCATGCACGTGCACCGGAATGGTTGCGAGGTAGTTGGGAAATAGGTGGGATTTTTCTAATCAAATATCGTGTTTTTATTATCATCGTTGGGTTAATTGTTTTTGCAGGTTTATTGTTTCTTTTAAACCGTACAAAGCTTGGGCTGGTAGTAAGAGCTGGAGTTATGGATAAAGAGATGGTTCAAGCGTTAGGGATTAACATTCGTAAAGTTTTCTTATTTGTGTTCATTCTTGGTGCTGGGATGGCAGGACTAGGTGGAATGTTGTTTGGTCCTTATTCAGGTGTTATTTACGCAGAAATAGGCTTAGAGTATGGGATCCTGGCCTTTATTGTTGTAGTTATAGGTGGTATGGGTAGTGTTCTAGGATCAATGATAGCTGCTTTGTTAGTTGGAATATTAGGTTCGTATGCAGCTTATTTCCTACCAGAGATTGCTTTAGCAGTTAATTTCCTACTGATGATCTTTATTCTAGTCTTTAAACCTTCTGGAATTATGGGGATGAAGGAGGCATTAAAATGAGCCGCCTAAAGCAGTTATCAAGATTTAAATTAACGTTATCAGTCGTAGCCGTTGGATTATTGATGTTTCCATTTATAAATGACTCGAGAACAGCAATGATCATGCTAACGAAAATTTTTATATTCGCTGTTTTTGCGATGAGCTATGACTTACTTTTAGGATATACCGGTATCGTTTCGTTTGGGCACGCGATGTATTTTGGGATTGGGGCTTATACGGTTGCCTTATGTTTAAAAGCATTTGGTCCAACAATCCCAGTGGTCTTACTTGCAGCACTCATTACAATCGTCTTCACGGCCATTGTTAGCTTTTTGGTCGGTCTTTTAACACTACGCTTGAAGGCGCATTTCTTTGCCATGCTAACCTTAGCCGTGGCTGCCCTATTTTTAGTTGTTGCTGAAAAATGGCGTTCGTTAACGGCAGGGAATGATGGCTTTACATTCGCTATTCCAGAACTATTTCGTGATCGTCTGACGTTTTACATTGTTGCACTCGTATTTATGATCCTTGTCTATTTATTTTTAGAGCGATTTACTCAATCACCGATGGGTCGTGTGCTACAAGCAATTCGTGAAAACGAAGCTCGTGTTGAATCGTTAGGGTATCGTGTGATGCATTATAAAATTACTGCCAATGTGATTGCAGGTATTGTCGCAGGATTAGCAGGAATTTTATATGCTATGAGCTTACGATTTGTGAATACATCAGTGTTTGCTACTGAACTGACGCTCGACGCCTTATTAATTACTATCATTGGTGGGGTCGGAACACTATTTGGTGCCATTGTTGGAGCGGCTGTTATTGAATACGCTAGGCACACGTTGATGGATTTAGCCAGCGTTCATTGGATTTTTGGTCGCTGGGTCATTCTTCTAGGGACAGTATTTATCTTAGTCGTTATGTTCTTCCCTAAGGGGATCGTAGGATCAACAAAACATTGGTGGGAAAAAAGACAGATGAAAAAAGCAAAGGTAACAACATCGGATAAAAATTTCCACCAAGATGTTTCATAGAAGGAGAGTCAGATATGGAGTGTCAGTCACAAGTGAAATCGTTCGTCATTCGCGTTCATTCGGTGGAAAACGATAATGAGCAACTACGAATTAAAGTAAAGCACGTTCAAACAGACGAAGAAAGCACGTTTATAACGTTAGAAGAAGCATTCCGTTATTTAAAGGAAGTGGTTGGAGAGTGAGTAAGGAAAAGATAGGAATTGTCAGTACAGGCATGTATGTACCTAAAGAGCGGATGAAAGGAAGCGAGATTGCTAGTTTGTCAGGCCTACCAATCCACGTTGTTACAGATAAAATGGGTATTCAAGAAAAGACGATCCCAGGTCCAAATGATCATACCTGTCAAATGGGGATAGAGGCTAGTAGAGAAGCGTTAAAGAAAGCAAACATCAATCCAGAAGATATTGACCTCATTATTTATATCGGTGAAGAGCACAAAGAGTATCCACTCTGGACAGCGGGTATTAAGCTGCAGCAAGAGATAGGAGCTGTAAATGCTTGGGCTTTTGATGTGGCACTCCGCTGTGGCACAACAGTGATGGCTCTAAAGGTGGCAAAGGCCATGATGACCTCGGATGAGTCGATCAGAACGGTTTTGCTAGCTGGTGGGTATCGCAATGTTGATTTTATCGATTACGGAAATCCGCGAACACGGTTCATGTACAATCTTTCCGCTGGAGGAGGAGCGATCATTCTTCAAAAAGGTTACGAAGAGAACGAGCTGCTTGAAACAGCTTTAATGACGGATGGCTCTTTTTCAGAGGATGTTGTTGTAGTAGCCGGTGGTACAAAGCATCCTGTAACGGAGGAAGCACTTGAAAAGCGCTTAAATTATTTAGATGTGCTTGATCCTGAGGGAATGAAACAGCGACTTGAAGCGAAATCGATGGCAAATTTCTTACAAGTTATTCGAGATTCTCTTGGGAAAAGTGGGTTAAGCGAAGCCGACATTGATTACTTAGCGATTTTGCACATGAAGCGTTCTGCTCATGACTATGTATTAAATGAATTAAAGCTTCGTGATGACCAATCGATATATTTAGAAAATTATGGACACATGGGACAAATTGACCAAATTTTATCAATAGAATTGGCTCTCGAACAAGGGAAAATCAAAGAGGGTGATGTTGTTGTGTTAGTAAGTGCCGGAATTGGCTATGCGTGGGGCGCTACGACCATTCGTTGGGGGAAACAACATTAGGAGGTATATGAAATGGCTGAAGTTCAGATGAAATCCGTGACAATCGCAAACGGTGAGACTCTCGCTTATCGTGAACGTGAAGGTGGAGAAGAGGTATTACTGCTTGTCCATGGGAATATGACATCTTCAAAACATTGGGATTTATTGATTGATAGTTTAGATGCTAAATATAAAATCTATGCTGTTGATATGCGAGGGTTTGGTGAGTCTACGTATCATCAACCAGTGGACTCAATTCAGGATTTTACAGATGACATCAAAATGTTTGTTGAGAAGTTAGGGCTAGGCTCAGTTACATTAATAGGTTGGTCAACAGGTGGAGCTGTTGCAATGCAATTTACCATTGACCAACCTGAGCAAGTGAAAAATCTAATTTTACTAGCCTCAGCTTCAACTCGTGGGTATCCTTTTGTAAACGTTCAAAAAACAGGTGAGGTAGTTCGCATACAAACAAAAGCAGAAATCGAGCAGGATCCAGTAAAATCGTTACCGGTAGTGAATGCCTATGAGACTCGCAATAAGGCCTTTTTAAAAGCGCTCTGGAATGCAGTAATTTATACAAAAAATCAGCCAGCTGAGGATTTGTATGATGAATATCTAGAAGATATGTTGACACAGCGTAATATCACAGATGTGTATCATGCGCTAAATACTTTTAATATCAGTGATGTTCATAATGGATTGCTAGAGGGAACTGGTAGAGCCAAAGAAATTCAAGTGCCTACCCTTGTTTTATGGGGTGAGAATGACCTTGTTGTTACAGTACAAATGACTAAGGAGATTATGGAAGACCTAGGTGATACAGCCAAAGCAGTTTACTTACAAGGGTGCGGACACTCGCCATTAATAGATAATCTAGAGTTACTAAAAAGAGAAATAGAGAATTTTCTTGGATAATAGGGAGGAGAAAGAAACATGCGTTTACAAGATAAAGTTGCCATTGTGACAGGTGGAGGAAATGGAATTGGAAGAGAAACCGTTCTGACTTTTACGAGAGAAGGGGCAAAGGTTGTCATTGCTGATTTTGATGAACAAGCAGGGACTAGCGTTTTGCAAGAAGTTGAGGAACGTGGCGGGACTGCCATTTTTCAAAAAGTAAATGTTGCAGATCAAGAGAGTGTTACTCAATTAGTAGAAAAGACAATTGAGACATTCGGAACTGTTTCAATCTTGGTAAATAACGCGGGGATTACGGCTGATGCAATGACACATAAGATGACTCCAGAATCATGGCAAAGAGTGATAGATGTGAACTTAACAGGTGTGTTTTATTGTACGCAAGCTGTATTAGGAAAGATGGTAGAAGAAGGAAAAGGAAAGATTATTAATACTTCAAGTGTTTCTGGTGTTTACGGAAATGTCGGTCAAGCAAACTATGCTGCTACAAAAGCTGGTGTTGTCGGTATGACAAAAACTTGGGCGAAGGAATATGGTGGTAAAGGAATTAACGTCAATGCCGTGGCACCAGGTTTTATTGAAACAGCAATGGTTGCAAAGGTACCTGAGAAGGTCATTGACAAAATGAAAGCCATCATTCCATTAAAACGTCTTGGCAGCCCTTCTGATATTGCTAATGCGTATTTATATTTAGCATCAGACGAATCGAATTATGTAAATGGAACAGTCCTCCATGTTGATGGCGGAATTATGATGTAAATCTGTAACTTGATTGCAACTCTTTTTTTATACCATAAAGGTAGAAGCTTTCTAGCAAACATTAGAAAATAAAGGGGGAGGTAAGATGAGCTGGGACACAGATTGGCTAAAAAAGCGAGCTCGGATTACTCCAGATCGAGTTGCAGTGGTTGATGGAGAAACTAGGGAACGTTGGACGTACGACAATTTGAATGAGCGAGCAGAACATCAAGCATCTTTGTTACTAGATCAGGGGATCGGTAAAGGGGATAGAGTCGCTCTTCTTGCACCTAATACAGTTAGCTATTTTGACTTATTATTTGCATGTATGAAATTAGGGGCTATCTTTGTCCCTTTAAACTGGAGACTTTCTAGTAAAGAAATAGCCTATATTTTACAAGATTGCCAACCAAAGTTATTGGCTTATGACGATAAATTCCTTCCGTTAATACCTAACAAGTATGAGGGAATTCTCCTAGGTGTTCAGCAATTATTAGCAGGAAGCCAGCCGATAATTCCTTTTGACGTGTCTATAGAAGAAAATGATCCTTTAGCGATTATCTATACCGGTGGAACGACTGGACATCCAAAAGGAGCAGTTTTGACACATAAGTCAGTTTTCTACAATGCGATAAATACGATTATTAGCTGGAATTTAACATGTGAAGATACGACTGTCACCTACATGCCGATGTTTCATACAGGTGGCCTGAATGCTTTATCGCTACCGTTATTGCACATAGGTGGAAAAGTAGTAATTGCGGATAAGTTCGAGCCTAATCATTTAATTGATGTAATCAATGAGGAACAATGCACAATTTTGTTATTAGTCCCAACGATGTATCATGTTCTCATTCAGTCAGAGAGATTTCAAAAGGCAGCTTTCCCATCAATGCACACCTTCTTATCTGGAGGTGCACCATGTTCTTATCGTATTTACGAGGCCTTTGCCAAAAAGGGTCTCGCATTTAAAGAAGGTTATGGGCTAACAGAAGCAGGTCCAAATAATTTTTACATTAATACTAGAGATGTTGTGAACAAACGTGGTTCAGTTGGCAAACCTATGCTCTATAATAACGTAAAAATAATCGATGACGATGGTAGAGATGTTGGTAGTAGTGAGGTTGGTGAGATCTTGATTAGCGGGCATCATCTTTTTGATCACTATTGGAACAGCCCTTCTATCACAGCAGCAACGATAAAAAATGGTTGGCTCTATACAGGAGATTTAGGAAAGTATGATGAAGATGGTTACTTTTATATTGTTGGACGAAAAAAGGATATGATCATCACCGGTGGTGAAAATGTTTTTCCTTTAGAGGTAGAACATGTCATCGCTGAACATGATCTTGTCACTGAAGTGGCTGTTGTTGGTGTTGCTGACGAAAAATGGGGTGAGATCGTTACGGCATTTATCGTACCAAAAGGTGGACTAACAGAGGCAGAGGTTTTGACCTACTGTAGGACGTATCTTGGTAGCTATAAGGTGCCAAAAGTTATTCGCTTTGTTAGTCAGTTACCGAAAACCGCTGTCGGCAAAATTGATAAAAAACAATTAGTTGAAATGATGGCTTGAGATCTTATCTCAGGTCATCATTTTGTTTTTAAGTCAATTAATTTTTGCATGTAGTTATTTTACCAATAAAAGGCTATTCTCCTTTTATTGTGTCTTTGCTATGATAGAAATGAAAGTGCTTACCGAGCCTCTACTAATCCAAAGGAGAAATCAATGAAGATTACAGTACAGCGTAGATTAGCTATTGGTTTTCTTATTTTTTATATTACCTTTTATTACGTTTGGATTATTGGCTTTCAAGCTCACGCAACTTGGCTTGTAACGGGGGGAAATCTTTTACATCTAGTAGCCCCTTTCATAGCTAGTCTTCTTCTATTCATTCCTGTGACTAGAGTAAAGGACGAAAATAGACTCTACTGGCTTTTCTTATTTCTAGGCTGCATAAGTTATTTCATTGGACAAGTAGTCTGGAACTATTATGAACTAGTCCTCAATATTCAAACGCCTTTTCCCAGTATCCCTGATCTTTTTTATTTGTTGCAAGCAGTTCTCTTTTTTACAGCTATTATGTATAAGTTAAAGTTAGAATTTAATAAGTTTGAAAGTTTGCAATATCAAATGGGTGTTCTTACTATCCTTTTAATTGTTATGTTCTTTAGTCTAGAGTATTTGTTCATTCCTTTTTTTAAGACCACTTATTCTTTGGTAGAATTGGTATTCTTGCTTGCATACCCCGTAAGTGATATTGGAATCCTCTTTGCTCTACTAGTATTAAATTATTATACAGTGTTTAAATCCCATGTTAGAATTTTAATCCTTGGAACATCTATCTTAGTTTTTACCCATATTGCCTATTCTTTTATGCTAGTTACTGATAGTTACCAGACGGGTAGTCTGATTGATCCGTTGTTTTCTTTAGGGATATTCCTTGTTGGAATGTCGGGGCTATATTCTGAGAGCTCTTTAAAAAATAAAATAGAAAGTCAGAATAGACATTACTATACACGGATGGTATTTCCTTTATTAATAACTATCGTACTATTACTATGGTTTGTCTTGCATAAGACGATTAACAATCAAATAGATTTAATTGATATAGGAGTATTAATAGGGACAATTTTGATGGTTATCCGGATTGTTATATTTAGACTGGAAAATGATGATCTTTTAAGCAGAAAATTAGAAGAACTACACTTAGCAAAAAGTGTTCAGAAAGGATTGTTACCTTCAGATATTAGCAACGAATCAATTGGTACCACTTCATATTTTAAGCCCTCAGAAGAATTATCAGGAGATTTGTACTATTGGGAGAAAATAAATGAAAAAAAGTATGGCATCTTGATTATAGATGTAATGGGTCACGGCTTGTCTTCATCTATTATAAGCCTTTCTATTAAATCTCTACTGCATGGCTTAGTCACAAAAGTGAGCCAACCGAGCAGTGTGATGACTGAACTTTCAAACCATATGGATCGAATGTTTGGACAAGCTGATAACCCATACTACTTTACCGCTATTTACATTCTGGTTGATAACGAAGAAAAGAAAATCAGTTATGTTAATGCAGGTCATCCCTCTGTACTTTGGAATGAAAAAGGGAAAGGGGTCATGCAATTAGAATCAACATGTCCCCCAATAGGTCTTTTTGAAAACTCGCCTATAGTAGAAAGTGAGTTTAGATACGAAAAGTCTGGGAGATTTGTCTTGTATACAGACGGGTTTTTAGAAACGGTATGGAGCACACAAACAAAGGTCTCTTGCTTAGAAAAATTTTTACTTGAGCATGAAGCAAAAGATATTCACGAGTTTAAAGACAAGCTATTGTCTAAATGTACTCAAAAAACAGAAGATGACAAATGTCTTGTGATTGTAGACATAAAGAAGTAGCCCTAAGTAAGGAGCTACTTCTTCTTTATTAAAGGCAGTTTTCGCAAAGTTTGTTGCTTTCGTAAAAATCCAAAAGCCGGATTTTTACACAAATTACTAATAATTTACCACTAATTCAGTAAGTGCTGCTCTTTTCTTACATAATTTATTGGCTGATATCTTCATCTAGGGTATTTTTCTGATTATTTTAGGATAATAAAGCCACAATTTTTACGAAAAGAGCCTTATTAATAACGTAATTTTTCTAGATCCATTTCAGGTACTAATCCTTCTTTAGCTGCACGACTTAGTAGAGCAAAAACGGCAGCGTATCCATCATCCCCTAAATGAGCAGAGAATTCGTTAACGTACAAGTCAATATGAGCTTGAGCTACTTCAGGTGAAAGCTCTTGGGCATGGCACATAATGTAGTCACGGGAAACGTCAGGATTAGCCCATGCATATTCAACTGACTGGCGAATCCAATCAGCGACCTTTTCCAAATCCAACGAACGACGAGCAATAATTGCTCCAAGTGGGATTGGTAAATTCGTATCTTCTTCCCACCAGTTTCCGAGATCTGTTAACATGGTTAACCCATAATTTTGGTAAGTGAAACGAGCTTCGTGAATGACTAGGCCTGCATCAACAAGACCATCACGAACAGCAGGCATGATTTCATGAAATGGCATGACGATAATTTCTCCTACACCGCCAGGAACATTTTGAGCTGCCCATAAGCGGAATAATAGATAGGCTGTTGAACGTTCACTTGGAACAGCTACTTTCTTTCCGGATATAGACCCTTCAGAACCATTTGTTAAAACGAGAGGACCACAACCCCTTCCTAGAGCTCCGCCACATGGCAACAATGTATAATCAGAAGAAATCCAAGGTAGAGCTGCGTAAGATATTTTCATAATATCGGGTCCGTTTGCTTCAACAGCCAGTTTGTTTGTTATATCAATATCCGCATAGGTTACATCAAACTTTGGCGCACCAGGTACTAAACCGTGTACAAGTGCATGAAAAATAAAGGTATCATTAGGACAAGGGGAATAGACAATTTTCATTAAAGCACCTCCGCTAAAACTGAACTAGCTTTTTCTAATTGTTGTAACGCTTCTTTTATTTTCCAGGAGGACTTGTCACGAGGACCAACCGGATTTGAAATGGTGCGTATTTCTAAGACGGGTAATTTTGCGTCGTGAGCAGCTAATGCTACTCCGAACCCTTCCATTGCCTCAACGGTAGCCCCCTCCACTCGTAAAGCTAAATCTTCTGCAGTTTCGAAAGATCCTGTGACTGTTGAGAGTGTAAGTACTGGACCTGTAAAAGTGGATAGCTCAGCTTTTTGAAATGCATCAGCAACTTTGGTGGCAAGCTCTTGGTCCACTGGTACTCTAGAAATTCCGAAACCTAACTGTTCAATACTAGCGAAACCTTCAGTTGTTTGGGCACCGAGATCAGCGGCAATAATATCTGTTGCTACGACAATTGAACCAACATCAGCTCGACCTATAAAACCACCGCCAATACCAGCACTAATCACTAGGTCATATTCGCCTTTGGCAATGACTTTTGTTGTAGAAATCGCTGCAGCCACTGGTCCAACTCCTCCTGCAACAACATCAAATCTTGGATCATTGTTAATTCCTCGTAAAACAGCGTCTTGTTCAGCTGCAACAGCAGTCATAACTAATATTCGCATATGAATTCTCCCTTTTTAACAGTTACATAAGGCAATTATACACCAACTAATAGGGGTTGACATATATCGAGACTTACCAGAAGTTTTGAAGGCTTATCCCATCTGTGGTACGATTGTAGTAATAGGGGGTTAGTATTATGGATAAGAAAAGTGTTATTATTATAGGCGGAATTTTCCTTGTTTTCTACTTTATGATTTTCTTTAAAGGGCCTTCTGAATTACCAACAGATGTACGAGCAGAAATTTGGGATAGAAGTTATTTAATCATGACTGATGTACTAGTAAACTCCTCACCGTATGAACCTTTAAGTGAAGAAACATTTGCAGAATATAATGCGTTTATTGATAGTTATAGTGCTGAGGCGACAGCAGACGAACCATTAACGGATAACGAAAAACTAATCTTATATCATTTAAAAGGTTTAGTTTATCATGCTCAACAATTTCGCATTATTTACCAAGAGTGTGGTGAATGCTACACTGATGAAGCCAACGAGCAGTTAGAAAAAATGGTAGAGGCAGAACTAGAGCTTCTCAGAACCTATAATGTAAACGCAAGTGAGTTTTATGGAAATTAATAAAGGACTTCATAATTGTTTAGCACAATTATGAAGTCCTTTTAGGTTTTATAAGCAAGAAGGTAAGTATATTAGCTAGCAAGAGGGGAGGGGGCCCCTCTTTTTAACTATTTATCGAAATAAACTTCGTTATGATCTTTTTTTCTGCTTAAGCTTTGCACCGATTGCACGAATTTTTATTTCCATCTCTTCGGTTGAGATTTTTCCTTGGATGTACTTTATATGAAGCTTCTCTTTCTTAATCGCTTTATCTAAACGGTCTAAGTAGTCCATTGAAAACACCCTTTCTAGTAAACTACTAATAAGCATATCCACTTCTAGGAAATTTAAACTTGTTTCCTAGATTTTTTTCATTATTTTCGTAAATAATATGAAAAACAGTAATTGTGACGCTTTTTTGACATTTTACTAAGTAAGCCTTTTCATCCGAAAAAAATGTGAAGGGTTTCACGTTCGTTTTGTTATAATTAGCACGGGAATAATTTTTGGAGGAGAGTTTTATGTCATTACTAGACGATCCACTAATTTTGATATTTATCGTTTTATTTATTGGTTCGCTAATTGGTCAAATAGAGATAAAAGGCATAAATCTTGGGGCATCTGGTGTTTTACTCTTTGCGATGGTGCTTGGGCATTTTGGTTATCAAATACCAGCAATTGTTCAGAGCTTAGGATTAAGCTTATTTATTGTTGCGGTGGGTTTACAAGCTGGGCCACGCTTTTTTCGAATGATGCGTAGTAGTGGTTTAGTTTTTGCTATCTTAGGTTTTTTAATTATTGTCGTTGCAGTGATTACGACGGTTATCGTCTCAAAAATATTTAACCTATCCGCTCCGTTAAGCATTGGTTTGATGACCGGAGCGCTAACTAGTACACCGGGCTTGGCCGCTGCATTAGAAGCAACCAAAGATCCAATTGCTTCCGTTGGTTATGGTATTGCGTATCCTTTTGGAGTAATTGCCGTTGTCTTATTTGTTCAGTTGTTCCCAAGAGTCTTGAAGATAGATTTGGTTAAAGACCTACAGAAAACAGTAAGCCCTGTAAAGCATAAAAGCTCACTTAAGAAAATGACAATCAGAATTGAAGACGATACTGTTCATAAATTGACAATAAATGAGCTTCAACGCACGTTAAAAAGTACTGCTGTGATTAGCCGGATTATTCGCGGTGATCGAAATTTCTTAGGTAGAAACGATACGGTATTACTTAAAGAAGATGAAATTATAGCGGTTGGTTACCCTGAAGACTTAAATAAATTAAGGGATGCTATAGGCACTGAGATTACAACAGATGTAAAAATCCGTGAAAACTTAAAAATTTTTCGTGTCACAGTCGATGCCCAAGATATGATTGGAAAAAGTCTCCGCGAAATTCATTTGAGGGAAAGGTTTAGTGTCACTGTTACGAGGTTAGAACGAGCTGGGTATGAATTCCCACCTAGTCCTAATTGGCGCTTAGAGCGGGGCGATGTACTGACTGTAGTGTGCAGTCCGGAACGTATAAAAGCAGTTCAAGAGGTGTTTGGTACAAGACAACATCAAGAAGCGAACATTCATATTTTTTCTCTAAGTTTAATTTTGTTGATAGGAATACTTGTAGGGATGATTCCAATCCACATCCCAGGTCTAGGAACGATGACGTTGGGAGTAGCTGGTGGACCTTTGTTAATTGCGATTATTATTGGTCATTTTGGAAAGTTAGGTCCAATACAAGCCAGGTTTTATCAACCGTCTAATCGGGTCATTCGAGATGTTGGCTTAGTCCTGTTTTTAGCAGGTGCAGGCACGACAGCAGGAAGCGGTTTAGTAGAGGTGGTAAAAAATGAAGGCGTTGGTTTAATCATTGGAGGAGCAATGATCACGATCATCCCAATGGTTGTAGCTTTTATTGTTGCTAAGAAACTGTTTCATCTAAGTGTTATTCACTCATTGGGTGCAATTTGTGGAGGGATGACTAGTACACCAGGTCTTGGGGCATGTAACAATTTAGTTGACACTGAAGATCCAGCGATTGCTTATGCAGCTGCGTATCCTATTGCCCTTATTTTTGTCGCGATTGCATCTCAGTTATTGGTATTGATTTTATAAAAAAAATGGTATTAATTTCCGTTAAACTACGATATGATAGTATAGAAAAGTCTACTAGGGGAGTCCATTATGCTGGACTGAGAAAAGAATGCATTCTTTGACCCTTGGAACCTGATCTGGATGATACCAGCGTAGGGAAGTAGTAAAAACAAGAAGGTGGCATTTCTTTGTCTCTTTCTTTGATTTTATCTTCTGTCCATTATCGGGTTCTGAGTTATTCAGAGCCCGATTTTTTGCGTTCATGAAGTAAAAATCAATTCCTTATAGTTGCTGTATCTTCAGTTCCAAAAAAACATATTTTTGAGGAGGAAGTTACATTGTCAATGCAAAAAGAAATGTCGATCGATTTAAAGTCACAGTTTGCTGCAAGTAAAAAGGTTTACGTAGAAGGATCGAGGAAGGACATTCAAGTACCGATGCGAGAAATTGAATTAACAGCTACAACTGGAATTGCAGGTGAAAGGGAAAATCCACCTGTAAGAGTATACGATACAAGCGGCCCTTATACAGATGTTAATTATGAAGTAGATGTACGTAAGGGACTTCCAAAGATTAGACAAAACTGGATTTTAGAACGAAATGATGTTGAGGAATACGAAGGAAGAGATATTAAGCCTGAAGATAATGGGTTTCGTCTAGATGACCCACGTGCAAATATGGAGTGGTTTCCAAATCGAGTAACTAAACCACTACGTTCCAAAGACGGTAACGCCGTGACGCAAATGTATTACGCAAAGCAAGGAATTGTTACACCTGAGATGGAGTTTGTAGCCATTCGTGAAAACATGGATCCACAGTTCGTTCGTGAAGAAATTGCTCGTGGTCGTGCAATCATTCCTAATAATATTAACCACCCAGAAAGTGAACCGATGATAATTGGTCGCAATTTTCATGTAAAAATTAATGCCAATATCGGTAACTCTGCTGTGTCTTCTTCGATTGAAGAGGAAGTAGAGAAAATGACGTGGGCGACACGCTGGGGTACAGATACAATTATGGATTTATCTACTGGTAAAAACATTCATACGACGAGAGAATGGATTATTCGAAATTCACCGGTGCCAGTAGGAACTGTACCAATTTATCAAGCTCTGGAAAAAGTAAATGGAATTGCTGAAGACTTAACATGGGAAGTGTATCGTGATACGTTAATTGAGCAAGCAGAGCAAGGAGTCGACTATTTTACGATACACGCGGGAGTACTACTTCGTTACATTCCGATGACTGTTAATCGTATGACAGGAATTGTTTCTCGCGGTGGATCGATTTTAGCTCAATGGTGCTTAGCTCATCATCAAGAAAACTTCCTCTATACACATTTTGAAGAGATTTGTGAAATACTTAAAGCCTATGATATTGCCGTATCATTAGGTGATGGTTTGCGTCCAGGTTCTATTGCAGATGCAAATGATGAAGCACAGTTTGCCGAACTTGTAACATTAGGAGAATTAACAGACATAGCTTGGAAGCATGACGTTCAAGTGATGATTGAAGGACCAGGTCATGTTCCAATGCACAAAATTAAGGAGAACATGGATTTACAGTTAGAAATCTGTAAAGAAGCTCCATTCTATACATTAGGACCACTGACAACCGACATTGCTCCTGGCTATGATCATATTACATCTGCAATTGGTGCAGCGATGATCGGTTGGTATGGAACAGCGATGTTATGCTATGTAACTCCAAAAGAACATTTAGGTTTACCAAACAAAAATGATGTTCGAGAAGGAGTTATTACGTACAAGATTGCTGCTCATGCAGCAGATCTAGCAAAAGGTCATCCAGGTGCTCAAATGCGTGATGATGCCTTATCAAAAGCTCGTTTCGAATTCCGTTGGCATGATCAATTTAATCTTTCACTTGATCCTGAGCGAGCTAGAGAATATCATGATGAAACTCTACCTGTGGAAGCGGCAAAAACAGCCCATTTTTGTTCTATGTGTGGACCGAAATTCTGTTCAATGAGAATTTCTCATGACATTCGCAATACTGCAAATGAACAAGGAAAAACAGAAGATGAAGTCATTGAAGAAGGTATGAAGCTAAAAGCGAAGGAGTTCGTTGATGATGGAGCAAAAATCTACAAGTAATCTTGATCATGTCCGTCAAATAAAGGCTGAAATCCGAGCGATTGAAATAAAAAAACAACAGCTTCAAAAACAATTAAAGTCGATTCAACAAACTTGTGACCATGAGTTTCATGAAACCGCAATTTTGCGCAAGTGTCGTAAGTGTAAATGGACAGAGAGCGTGTATTACTAGAAACAGAGAAAGCATCAGCAGAGCTGATGCTTTCTTTGTTTCTAAAAATATAGTCTTTCAATCGTTATTAATGTTGCTATTAGTAAGAAAGGAATGATAGTTTTTGTAATATCCCAGCCGTGTAAAGCACGTTTTTTCCGAAAGCGAATGGTGCCGTTAAAACAACGAGCAGTCATTGCACTGTAAACATTTTCGGCTCGGTCTAAGGATTTGATAAGGAGTCCACCGGTCAATTGACCATATACTTTTAAATTACGAATGGATATGCCACCAGAAAAAAATCGAGATCTAGCCGCTAACTGCATTTTTTGAATGTCATCAAAAAATAAAAATACATAGCGGTAGGATAATAACAATATGGTAATGACGATAGGTGGCACCTTTAAGTGAGTGAGGCTATCCATAAATTCATCAACAGTTTGCGTATGAAGCAAAATTGTCATCACCGTCATACAGGTAATTGCCTTCAAGAATATAAGTGCTGCAAATGAGACACGCTCAAGTTCAATAGGGAGACCTCCCCCTACTATTAATGGGACCGTCATTAATAGTAAAAAAGGGAGGATGATTAAGTATCTCTTCAGCAATAGAATAATGGATATCCCCATGGCTAATGAACCTATGATTGCAATCGCAAATGCAAACATTCCGAACAACACGGTTTTAAGACTTATTACTCCAAAGATAAAGATTATAACTGCAATCAATTTCGCTCTTGCTTCCCATGATAAAGCCCATTGAGAAATGCCTTCTAGTTCGGATTGGATATCCCCTTGCGTTTTAGCCATTCTACTTCACCACTTTCGTGAAACAATGAAGGTTTATTTCTTTCTTTTAAGAATCAAAAATGTAAATGCTGAACCTAATAGCAAACCAATTAATAGTACTGCGATATACATTAAAGGGTTCTCATAATTGTTTTCATTAGCGATGGGGTATGAATTATCGAAAATTAACGTGGTTGTTCGACCAGTTAATTCGTAGTCAGTGTCATCTAGTGTTCCGCTTTCATCTGTTTGGAAACTAGCTTTGATCAACCATTCGCCGTTTGACCTTAGATTAAATTCGAATGCACCATCAGCACCAGTGACACCTTCAAAATGTTCTCCAGCAGGACCGTAAGCTGTGACAGTTACATTTGATTGGGGATTACCTTCAAAAAGAACATTCCCTTTCAATAAGCCTTGGTTGAAAATAGCAAGGTTAGTTTCCGGGATAATTTCAAGATCAAGTCCGACAGGGTGGTTAGTAATGTTGTCTCCTGAACCAACATGATATACTGTTTTCGCTCTTTGTAAACTCAACCTCGTAGGTTCATCCCCAGGTGTATATGTACTTGGTTTGCGCATTGCCCAGAATACGTACTGACCCGTTTCGGAAGCGGGAATAAATGCTCTTGCTTGAACTCCTATTCTCTCCATTTCAAGCTGCTTTGTTTGACCATTTGGTAATTTTACAAACAATTCATAATTATCAGGATTCCCTTGATCTATAAAGTCTCTTAGATGTCCCCATAAAACGTCAACTTGTAGTTCATTACTCGTCTGATCTTCCTTCACTTGGATAAAGAGTTCGTGCGCAAATGCTTTTGGGGCAATCAATAAAGAAATCATTAATAAAGTGACGATTAATACCTTTTTCATCAGTTGATGTCCTCCTAGTTAGTTAATTCAATCGATAATAAAATAAGGCAGAGATAAATAAAAGCATAGATATCCCTAATAGGGCTCTTAGCCAAATAGGGACAGCATTAAGTAAGTTCACTTTTTCTTCAAGTACCCATGAGGCTCTATGACCGATGCCGTCGTCGGCGATTATATGATGAATGGCTATTGAGGAGTCGAAGTGTACGATCCCCAAGTCATTAGCCGTTTCTTCAAACAACAAGTTACCCTTTTCATCAAACGCTTTGACTAGGGCTATGGCAGAGTTAGTTCCGTCATCATAACGAACTTGAATGGTCCCGGGTTCGTTCATTTCAACTACCATTCGATGGGCAAATACTAGGTGTGGTTGTAGTAAAGCAAGTACGAGAACGCAAAGAAACACTCTCATTTTTTCAGTCCTACACCTCTTTCAAAAAGACTTGGTCGAACAGAGTATAAGTACTTTACAGAAAATCCGGTTAACACACCTTCGAGAAAGGCAAGTGGCAAATAGGCGATAAGTAGAATGTTGATGACTGAGAAAGTTCCTTCGCCGTACCGTGAATCGGAAAAGAGTAGCAGTACCATTAATAGAAGTACACCACCGCAAATCGCTAGAAAGCCTGAGAAAAATCCTTTCCAAAACACAGGATAATTCTTGAAAATTGTTGCTAGCCAATAAACAAATAAAGCAGGGATAGACATTAATAAGGTGTTTGCGCCTAATGTACTTAAGCCACCATGTTGAAACAAGGTTGCTTGAAGAATTAGGCCGATAAAAATTCCTAAAGGAGCACGGCGTCCAAGCACTAATCCAAGAAAACCTCCTAAGAGGGGATGGACAGACGTAGGGCCAATCGGAATATTAATGAGCGAAGAAACGAAAAATGCTCCCGTAAGTAAACTGATTTTGGGTACTTCTTCTTCTTTAATTCCTTTTAAAGAATATGTAATGAGACCTATTGCTGCAATGGATGTCCCAACAGCTACAGACACACTTAACACACCATCCGCCACATGCATAATATCACCCCCATACTAACCTATGGTGCCAGGCACCG
This sequence comes from Anaerobacillus alkaliphilus, assembly GCF_004116265.1. NCBI lineage: Bacteria > Bacillati > Bacillota > Bacilli > Caryophanales > Bacillaceae > Anaerobacillus > Anaerobacillus alkaliphilus. Next base: position 103,550 of record NZ_QOUX01000039.1, read on the forward strand.
AAAAAGAACAAAAAAACGTAAAAGTCCACCTGAGGTGGACTTTTACGTTTGGTTATAAAATTCGGAATATGAATGGAAAACGGTAATATTCGCCTTCGTATGCTTTAATTGCAGCGATAATAGTTAGAATAAAGGCAGCAATACCAATGACAATAAGAATAAATATACCAACTAGGACAAGAACTAAAATACCGCCAATAATCGAGTAGATTGTAAAAGAAATTAAGAAGTTAAAATACTCTCTGCCGTGGTGGTCAATAAAGTCTGATTCTTCTTTTTTCAACAACCAAATAATAAGCGGGCCAATAAATGTGGTGAAGAAACTTATGACATAAATCATCATGGCTAAGGTACGATCGTCTCTTTCAACCAAGGGATTCACCTCCTTCTTGTTTTATTTGTTATAATAGATAATACCTACTATACGAAGCAAATGAGGAATGAGTTACATGAGTATTCTTTCAGTTGAAAATTTATATAAAACATACGGTGATAAGACACTATTTGACCAGCTTTCTTTTACCATCTCTGGGAAAGATCGCATAGGTTTAATTGGCGTTAATGGTACAGGGAAGTCAACGTTATTAAAAATTCTAGCAGGACTTGAGTCTATGGATAACGGGAAGATTATCCATGCAAATCAGTTTCATATCGAGTACCTCCCACAGCAGCCGGAGTTAGACCATGCATTAACGGTCCTTGAACAAATTTATTACGGTGACTCTAGCATTATGACAGCAATGCGAGAATATGAAACGGCACTGGCTGACTTAGAAAAAGATCTAGGTGACGAAAAGCTGCAAACGCGTCTTTTTCAAAAGCAACAAAAGATGGACGAACTAGATGCTTGGGAAGCCAATACGGTGGCAAAAACGGTTTTAACACGCTTAGGAATTACTGACTTTACAAAATCGGTAGGTCTATTATCTGGTGGACAGAAAAAACGGGTTGCGATTGCCAAAGCACTTATTCAACGAGCTGATCTTCTAATATTAGATGAGCCAACCAACCATTTAGATAATGAAACGATTGAATGGTTAGAAGGATTTTTAGCCCAATATAAAGGGGCTCTACTATTAGTTACCCATGATCGTTATTTTTTAAATCGTGTAACGAATCATATTTTTGAACTAGATGGTGGAAGTCTTTACACTTATGAAGGAAATTATGAAATCTTTCTAGAGAAAAAAGCAGAACGAGAAATAATCGCCGAGCAGAATGAAGACAAACGACAGAATATCCTGCGTCGAGAGTTAGCCTGGCTTCGTCGTGGTGCAAAGGCACGTACAACAAAACAAAAAGCGCGAATTCATCGTGTGGAAGATTTACAAAATCAAAAAGGACCGACAACACAGGGGAACATTGAATTTTCGATTGGGTCACAACGCTTAGGTGATAAAGTCATAGAAGTTGAAGGTATTTCGAAAACTTTAGGTGGTTTGGAGCTTTTAAAAAATTTTAGTTACCTATTAGTTCCAGGTGAGCGTCTAGGGATTATTGGACCAAATGGTAGTGGGAAGTCAACACTACTAAACATCTTAGCTGGTCGTATAGCTGTAGATAGTGGCGTGGTGGAAGTAGGCGAAACCGTGAAAATTGGCTACTATACGCAAGGGGACGAAGAGATGAATGGTGATCTTCGTGTCGTCGAGTTTATAAAAGAGGTAGCTGAAGTTGTCCATACCACAGGTGGCCAAACCATTACGGCTGAGCAAATGCTCGAGCGCTTTCTTTTTGCAAGACCAATGCAATGGACCTATATCCGTCGCTTGTCAGGTGGGGAACGCCGCAGATTATATCTGTTGAAAATATTAATGACAGAACCTAACGTATTATTTCTTGATGAGCCAACAAATGATCTAGACATCCAAACGTTAAGTATTTTAGAGGACTACCTAGATCAGTTCCCAGGTGTCGTAATTACTGTTTCCCATGATCGTTATTTTCTAGATCGCGTTGTTGATCATCTTTTAGTATTTAACGATGGTGCCATTTCGCGTTTTCAAGGAAGTTATTCAGATTATATGGAAGAGGAACAACTGCGCCGAGAACTTGAAGCAGAAGCGGTTGTCCCGACTGCTAAGCAGGAGCAACCACGCAAGGAAAAGAAGAAAAAGCTCTCGTATAAAGATCAGCAGGAGTGGAACCAAATTGAGGACCGTATCGCTGGTCTTGAAGAAAAGAAAGAGGCACTTGAGGCGGAGATCGCTGCTTCCGGAAGTGATATTGGTAAAATTAATGAGCTCTTTGCAAAACAAAAGCAAGTAGAGGCAGATTTAGAAGCAGCAATGGAACGCTGGGAAGAACTGTCGCTATTAGTTGAAGAGATTGAAAATAGTTAAGGTAGGCTAGGAGGATCTGCAAAGGGCAGGTTCTCTTTTTTATAGGGGGGAATTTAGCTACAATTCTTACTAGATTTAATGTCTAAATTACTCTACTATTAAAGCTAACAAACTACTAATAATATGTTTATAATAGAAACTTGCTGTTAATAATAATTATGAGGAAATGTACGGCATAGGAGGATTTTATAATGACTATTGACATCATAACTGCTGTTTTAGCTATTTTTATTTTACGAGAATTAGTAAAGACGAAAAGTGAGCTTAGAGAAATAAAAGAATATGTGAAAAAGATAGCTGATAAAGATAGAGAGGTGTAAACATTGACGAAACGAAATGAGCCATGTCCATGTGGGAGTAGCAAAAAGTATAAAAATTGTTGCGCTTCAAAAGTTCCTACTGATATTGATAAGTTAATTGAATTCAATATCCTGGAGCTCCAACAAGATATCTTCCATTATGCTCAATCACACTACGAAGATGGTTTGGAAGAGTGTATAAATGAATTTTTTGAAGAAGCCATCTTTGAAGATGAAGATCAATTTGATCATGCAGGTTTTTTATTAATGACTTGGGCTATTTTTTCTTTGCCAATTGCTGAAACTAAACAAACGATACTAGAGTCATATATTAAAAAACATAGCAAAAAAATTACTAGGCCAGCTTTAAGAGAAGCGTTAGAGAAATTGCCAGGGACTGCACCGTCGGTTTTTAAGGTGAAAAGAGACGACCAAATGGTTCTATTTGTAGAAGATATTTTTACAGAAGAAGAAAAACAAATACAATTATTGGTACCTAATAACGATGAAAAGATCGGTGAGGATTTAGATGGTTACTACGTACTTGGAATGACAATGAGTTGTCATAATCGAACCTACTTTTTCGGTACTTTCCAGGTGATAACAAGTGCGGTGCAGATTGGTGAGATTTTAAGTCTCTATGAGATACACTCTGATGAACTATCACCTCAACAATTTACAGATGAATTTTTTCCTGAGATCATTGAAGTTGCTTTTAATGGGCTACCTGATTTTAATGATATGCCCTGGGACAATCCTAATCAAAAACAAGTAAGTGAGCTTGTAAGAGCGAATTTAAAGGTAGCAAAAGAAATCAAGCCCACTCTTGAAGGGCTAACAATAACTCTCTGGAAAGTTTATTGCTCGAAAACAGGCGGGAATATTAGAAATATCCCTAAATACGCAGCTGCGCTTCATTTTATTATCGGTCATTTTATGGTTGCTTTCGGAGAAGATGAGCTGTCAAAACAGCAATTAGCTAAAATGTATGATGTGAAAATTCGAGGGTTATCGGACACAATAAATAAATTAGAAGATGTCCTTGAAGATGATCTTAATAAAATCGCTGATGATCTAATCTTTGGACTTGTAGAAGATGAAGACTATGATCCTTTTGACTTTGAAGATGAAGATGACGATGACATCGACCTTGACGATTTTTTCCTAGAAGAAGAATTTATTATAGATGAACTGGCAAAAAAACGTAATGAAAAACAGAAAGTTAGAAAATAGAAAGAAGGCTGTCTCTTTATCGTAGGGACAGCCTTTCTCATCTATCTACAACTCTAGAAATTCAGGTAGTGGATCAACAATTGTTGACCAGTCTGATTGCATTTCATCCTCAGTTAGTAGACACTCATTTAAACCTGCAATAATTTCTTCTTTATTAAAACGAATTCCAATCAAGACTAACTCAGTAATACGATCACCGTACTCTGGATCCCATAGTTTCTTCAACTCTGGCTCTTCTTCTAGTGTAGCATCTTGTTCTGCTTGTGGTAGGGATGCTATCCAATATCCTGCTGGCTCAAAAGACACTGAAGGCCCAGCTTGACTCATTAAAGCAATTATGTTGTTTCTAGTGGCAATCCAAAGTAGCCCTTTAGCTCGAACTATCTCTTTTGGCCACGCCTCGATCCAGGCGAGAAGACGTTCTGGATGAAAAGGTCGTTTTGCTCTATATACAAACGAGGAAATGCCGTATTCTTCAGTTTCTGGTACATGTTCATGCTGTAATTCTTGCAGCCAACCAGCTGATTGGCTTGCTTCCTCTAAATTAAACAAGCCAGTGTTTAAAATATCTTTTGTCTGAACATTAGCATGGGCTGAACGAATAAACTTTGCCCTTGGTTGTAATTTCCTTAGAATACCTTCTAGTTCAGCTAAGTTTTCCTCACTAACCAAGTCACATTTATTTAAAATAAGCACATCGCAAAACTCGATTTGATCAATTAATAAATCAACTACTTCCCGGTGGTCTTCCTCGTTTGCCGCTTGTTTGCGATCCATTAATGATTCTCCCGATGAGAAGTCATTCCAGAAACGAAACGCGTCGACAACTGTTACCATAGTATCCAAACGACAGTACTCACTCAGATCAATGCCACTTTCCGCGTCAACATAAGAGAATGTTTGTGCAATCGGTAACGGTTCTCCAATACCAGTAGACTCAATTAAAATATAATCGTATTTTTTTTCATCAGCTAACCTCTTTACTTCGACTAATAAATCTTCACGAAGCGTACAGCAAATACAGCCGTTAGACATTTCAACTAGTTTTTCATCAACTCGAGAAATGGCTGCACCGTCTTTAATAAGAGTAGAGTCTATATTTACTTCGCTTAAGTCATTGACAATTACAGCAACCCTTAATCCTTCACGGTTATGTAGAACATTATTTAAAATTGTAGTTTTACCTGAACCTAAATAGCCACTTAATACGGTAACAGGAATACGATGATCAGTCATTTAGTAACCTCTTTCTAGAAACGTAATAATTTCGTTTTGTGTTTTAGCATATAGATATAGTATCATATATCTTAATAATTAGTAATCATTACGTTTTAAAAAGGAGAATAGACATGAAAAAATGGGTTATCATCGGTGGCGGCATCCAAGGTTGCACAATGGCTAGCTATTTAAGACAAAGTCTACATATAAAAGCCCATGATTTAAACATTATTGATCCAAAAGAAAAGCCATTATCGAACTGGAGAAGTTTCACAAAAACCATAGGGATGTCATATTTACGGTCTCCGTCAATTCATCATATAGATCCAAGTCCATTTGCTCTTGAAAAATATGCAAAGCAACACCGAAACCAAGGTTTTGTTAAATTTTATGCACCTTATGATCGACCAGATTTACATCTTTTTAATCAACATTGTGATGAAGTACTAGAACAAATTAATATAGATAAATGTTGGGTTCAAGGGAGAGTAAAAGCCTTAAAAAAATTTCGCGAAGGTTGGATTGTTACACTTGAAAATAATGTTGAAATAAAAGCTGTAAATGTTGTGATTGCGATTGGCTTAAGTGACCAACTAAGGTGGCCGGAATGGGCGAGAGAAGGGAAAAAAGAGGGAAGTAACATCGTACATGTGTTTGATGATAAAGAAGAGATAGCTGTAAGAAGTTCGATTGTAATTGTTGGAGCAGGAATTAGTGCTGCTCACGCTGCGATCAAGTGGAGTAATCTTCTTCCGGAAAACGTTACAATACTGACAAGGCATCCACTTAAAGTGCACCAATTCGACTCAGATCCGGGATGGTTGGGTCCAAAATACATGAGTAGGTTTCACCAAATTCATTGCTACGAAGAGCGAAGAAAAGTAATAAAAGCTGCACGATTTTCAGGTTCATTACCAGTAGAATTGAAGACCGAAATTGAGCGCCGTAAAAAATCTGGCATTTTAGACGTAAAAATAGATGAAGTAATGGATGTCTCAGACGAGTTACTTACACTGAAGTCAGGTGAGGTACTTTCAGCAGATGCCATTCTTTTAGCCACTGGGTTCGAACAGAAACCGCCCGGAATGGAGTGGTTACAAGAGCTTATTCAAACCTATTGCTTACCTTGCGCTTCATGCGGATACCCAATTCCTAAACAATCGTTAGAATGGGATGAAGGACTTTATTTGTTAGGGGCATTAGCAGAGCTTCAATTGGGGCCAGTGGCTAGAAATATTTCTGGTGCAAGAAGAGGAGCCGAGAGGATAATTTCTTCGTTTTAACAGTTTAAAATAGTGAATGATCGAATAACTCAATGAAATGATCGAATAATGCACCGAAATGATCGAATAACAAAACAACATGATAGAAAGACGTTATGAAATGATCGAATAACATAAAGTGCGCCTTGCAAACTTCGTTTATTACAGCAAAAAAACCGGGCCTCTGCCCGGTTTCCCCTTAAAAGAAATCATAAAATGCTGGTTCTCTAGCTGGAATCACTTTTTCTAGTAATTTGATCTCGTTTTCGCTCCCCGATATCGCATCAAAATATAATAAGGTAGTTGGTTTTTGATAGTTTAACAACATAGCGGTTAGATGCTGAACGGTACAAGTAACCCCACGTTTCGGTGGATGAGTGCATGAAGCACCCTCCTTGGCTTGCTCAAAAAACTTTACCTCACGATTGGTTATAAAATACGTTCCATTATTCCATTCGCAAAACTCATCCTCAACATGGAGAACTACCGTTTCACCTTCCGCCAAATGAAAAGGATATTGTGAAAGGAATGGTTTTACATCAACAATCCTTGCCATGAAGTAGGCTTCAACTTTTTGTTCAACTAACGGGTTACTAATGAAAAATAAGGCAGGGTCATTAGCCGATGTTTTATACTCGACAGTTTCAATCATCGAATCGTGATCGGAAATGAAGTGCCACAAAGATTTCCAAGCATCAGTATTTAAATAAACGAGCTCATGGACTTTCATAACTCGGTGTTTCACATCATACGCGAGATAACCTTGAGCTTCACCTTGTTCATCATAATAGACAGCCATTTGTCCCTTCATATTTGCAAAGAGTCTACCATTCCACCATTTTTTATCCCGGACAAGCATTCCATTAAACCTAGGAGCAAATTTCTCATAAATAGAAGAGAGTAACTCATAATCTTTTGAAACCCTTCGAATCGTGCCAGTCCTTTTAGGAAAGCGAGGAAATTGATCTTTCTTTACAGTAACCAATTTTTTATCGGTGAAAAGCTCCCAGCCATATTTTCGGTAAAATGGAATAGAGAAAGGAAATAGAAACGAAATCGTTTGTTCTTTTTCCTTCATCTCTTCTAAACTCTTCTTTAGTAAAGTTTTCACTAACCCGCCTCTACGATTTTCGGGCCATGTTACAACACCAGAAACTCCGCCCATCAGAAATTCCTTTCCTTGAATGTATGTCTTAAAAGGTAGGGTAGTTACTTTTGATATGATTTCATCATTTTCTACGGCGACCCATGTTTCTTCAGGGTTCATCATGTCTTTTCGTTGTTGGCGTTGCTCATCTGTTAATTCTAATTGAAAAGCAAATTCAGACATTGAAATGCTGTAATCCATCTCATCCTTCGAGAGCTTTCGAATGTTCATTTTGGTCACCTCTATAGAAATTTGTATGTACCATTTCGCTACTATATTAGAGGAATCCTTTAAATATAACTTTGAAAGCGGTTTAAAAACGGACATTATTTCTTCACTGTTTCCAAAAATATAATGTGCTACAATGAAGACAAGAAAAGAAAAGGAGTTGAGCTAAATGATCTTATGCGAATGGAAAGACTTCTCTACAGATACTGAAACATATTCACAACAAATGTTTGAAGAACTTGTTGGAGACGAATTTGATGCGATGATGTTTGAGGACGGGAAAGAAATTCCTTCATATATCTGGACAGTAAATTACGTATGTATCATTAAGGAAAATTCTAAAATGTATAAGGATATCTCAATTACAAAAATACAAAGAAATCCGGTTTGCGAATAAAAAATTTTTAATAGACTATGTTCAACACTTCACAAACTTTGCGGGGAGGCCGTTAAAATGGCAGTAATTGAAAAAGAGATAAAAAAACAAGATGATGTTTCAAAAATGATTAACACGTTAGTTGAAAATGGGAAAAAGGCTTTAGATGCATTCCTACAACTTGATCAAGAAACTATTGATCGAATTGTAAAAGAAATGGCTCTTGCTGGACTAGACCAACACATGCCGTTAGCTAAGCTTGCTGTGGAAGAAACAGGTCGTGGCGTATATGAAGACAAAATCATTAAGAATATGTTTGCTACTGAATATGTGTACCACAATATTAAATACGATAAAACTGTGGGTGTCATTAGTGATAATGAACATAGTGGTGTCATTGAAATTGCAGAGCCTGTAGGGGTAGTAGCAGGGGTAACTCCTGTAACAAATCCTACATCTACAACAATGTTTAAAGCAATAATCGCTGTTAAAACTAGAAATCCAATCATCTTTGCTTTTCATCCATCTGCCCAAAAATGTAGTAGTGAAGCTGCCCGTATTGTTCGTGATGCAGCAATAAAAGCTGGAGCACCAGAGCATTGTGTACAATGGATTGATGCTCCATCCATTGATGCGACACAACAATTAATGAACCATCCAGGAACTGCATTAGTACTTGCAACAGGTGGAGCAGGTATGGTTAAGTCAGCATATAGCACAGGTAAACCTGCGTTAGGTGTAGGCCCAGGTAACGTACCATGCTACATTGAAAAAACAGCGTCTGTGAAACGTTCAGTTAACGACTTAATCTTATCTAAATCGTTCGATAATGGAATGATTTGTGCTTCTGAGCAAGCGGTAATTGTTGATAAAGAGATTTACGAAGAAGTTAAAAATGAAATGATTGCGAACAACTGCTACTTCTTAAACGAAGAAGAGAAGAAAAAAGTAGAAAAGCTAGTAATTAACGAGCAGTCTTGCGCTGTGAATCCAGATATCGTAGGGAAGCCAGCATTTGAAATTGCAAAAAAAGCAGGAGTAAATGTGCCTGAATTTACTAAAATCCTTGTTGCTGAGTTAACTGGAGTAGGACCGGATCACCCGCTTTCTAGAGAAAAATTAAGTCCAGTATTAGCTTGCTACAAAGTAAACAGCACAGAAGAAGGTTTCAAACGTGCTGAAGAAATGTTAGAGTTCGGTGGTTTAGGACACTCTGCAGTTATTCACTCTAACAACGAAGAAGTTCTAACTCAGTATGGTATTCGAATGAGAGCTTGCCGTATTATTGCTAACGCACCGTCTTCTCAAGGGGCTATTGGTGACATCTACAATGCGTTTTTACCGTCATTAACTTTAGGTTGTGGTTCTTATGGTAAAAACTCAGTTTCTCAAAACGTAAGTACTGTTCATTTATTAAATATCAAGCGTCTTGCGAGAAGGAATGTGAATATGCAATGGTTTAAAGTTCCACCAAAGATCTTCTTTGAAAAGCATTCAACTCAATATTTAGCAAAAATGCCAAATATCACAAAAGCTTTAATTGTTACAGACCCATTCATGGTGAAATTAGGTTATGTTGATAAAGTACTATATTACCTAAGACAACGAGCTGACTATGTGCATTGTGAAATCTTCTCAAATGTTGAACCAGATCCATCAATCGAAACAGTTATGGCTGGTGCAGAAATGATGCACAACTTCCAACCAGATTGCATCATCGCTCTTGGTGGTGGTTCAGCAATGGACGCAGCTAAAGGTATGTGGGTATTCTATGAGCACCCAGATGCAGACTTCCATGGCTTAAAGCAAAAGTTCTTAGACATTCGTAAGCGTGTCGTTAAATATCCTAAGTTAGGTCAAAAAGCTCAATTTGTAGCGATCCCAACAACATCAGGCACGGGATCTGAAGTTACTTCTTTCTCAGTTATTACTGACAGAGCAAATAATACAAAGTACCCATTAGCAGATTATGAGTTAACTCCAGACGTAGCAATTATTGATCCGCAATTTGTTATGACTGTACCAAAAGGTGTGACAGCTGATACAGGTATGGACGTATTAACTCATGCGATTGAAGCGTACGTTTCAGTAATGGCTAACGACTATACTGATGGTCTAGCGTTGAAAGCTATACAACTAGTATTCAAACACTTACCAACTGCATACCGTAACGGAAATGATGAAGTAGCCCGTGAAAAAATGCATAACGCGTCAACAATTGCTGGTATGGCATTTGCCAATGCATTCTTAGGTATTAATCATAGCTTAGCACACAAATTAGGAGCGGAATTCCATATCGCTCACGGTCGTGCCAATACGATCTTAATGCCACATGTTATTCGTTACAATGCTACAAAACCTAAGAAATTTACAGCTTTCCCTAAATACGAGCACTACATTGCCGATGAGCGCTATGCAGAGATTGCTAGAATGCTAGGTTTACCAGCAAGTACAACTGAAGAAGGTGTAGAAAGCCTAATTCAAGCCATTATTAAGTTAGCCAAAGAATTGGATATTCCTATGAGCATTGAAGCTTGCGGTGTTAAGAAGAAGGATTTTGATAGTAGAGTAGATCAATTAGCAGATCGTGCATTTGAGGATCAATGTACTACAGCAAATCCTAAACTTCCATTAGTGACAGAGCTTGCTCAAATTTACAGAAATGCATTTAAAGGTGTTTAAATATCAAATAAAAGTCAATCCTTACATAAGTAGGGATTGACTTTTCCTTTTTTGCCAATTTAAGCGTTTTCCTTTTGAAAAATTCTAAACACTATGGTAATGTTGTAAATGTGTTATAAATTATTATAATGTAATGATTTGTTATGAAATGAGCAAGGAATAAGTGTATGTATAATTATTTGGAGGGTTTGTTGGATGGGAAGATTATTTGATAGCAACGAAGATCCTTGGCAAAGCTTTTCTGGTCCTAATTTAGCCTACCTAATGGATGTTTACGATCTATTTAGAGAAGATCCTAACCAGGTAGACGAGGAACTTAGAAACTTATTTGAGAAGTGGGGTCCTCCTATCACTAGGAATGAGGAACAAGCAACACCTACTGGTTCAATGAGTACATCGGATTTAATGAAAGTAGTCTCAGCTACGAAATTAGCGGACCATATCCGTAATTTTGGGCATCTTTATGCTAATTTAAATCCAATTAAGACAGATTCAAAAAGACAGGATTTAAATTTAGCAGATTTTCAGCTAACAAGATCAGATTTAGAAAAGTTACCTGCAAATGTCATTTGTAACGTTGCACCAATTTATTTAGAAAACGCCTATGATGCATATCTTTATTTAAAAGATTGTTATACAAAGACACTAGGTTTTGAGTTAAGCCATGTTCATAAAGATGACCAAAACCAATGGTTAACTGAACAAATTGAAAAGGGAGCAATGTATCATAGCCTACCAGAAGATCGCAAAAAGAACCTTCTAAAAAGCTTGATTGAAGTAGAAGAGTTCGAAAACTTCCTACAACGTACGTTTGTTGGACAAAAACGTTTTTCTGTAGAAGGATTAGACACACTTATCCCAATGTTACAGGAAGTAATTAGACAATCTGTTGAAGACGGTGTAAAAAATGTAATGATTGGTATGGCTCATCGTGGTAGATTGAGTGTTTTAGCTCACGTTTTAAACAAGCCATATGAAAAGATCTTTGCAGAATTCCAACAAGCTCCAAATAAAGAACTTGTTCCTTCAGAAGGATCTACTGGTATCAACTTTGGTTGGACTGGAGATGTAAAATACCATCTGGGTGCAGATTTAGATATTCAGAAAAGAGCCAAGGTGTCATTAGCGAATAATCCTAGTCACCTTGAATTTGTTGCGCCTATCGTTCAAGGATACACTCGAGCTGTTCAAGATAATCGATCAACAAAGGGATATCCTGTTCAGGATACTAATAGTGCGTATTCAATTATCATACACGGTGACGCAGCTTTCCCAGGACAAGGGATTGTAGCCGAAACATTAAATTTAAGCCGCTTAACTGGATACTCAATTGGCGGTAGTATTCATATAATTGCAAATAATAATATCGGTTTCACAACAAATAGCGGTGACTCAAGATCTACGTTATATGCTAGTGATTTAGCAAAAGGATTTGAAGTGCCGATTATCCATGTAAATGCTGATGACCCTGAAGCTTGTCTATCGGCGATTTTGTTTGCGTTTGAGTATCGTAAAAAGTTTAAACAAGACTTTATTATTGATTTAATTGGATATCGCCGTTACGGTCATAACGAAATGGATGAGCCAGCAACTACTCAGCCGCAAATGTACGAATTTATTCGACAACACCCAACGGTAAAAACGCTTTATAAGAATTCATTAATTAAAGACGGAATTATTACAGAAGACTTTAATCAGTATGAGCAAGAAGCAAAGCAAAGGTTACAGCAAAGTTATGAAACTGTTAAAAAGCTGGGCGTTGAAAAGATTGCTTCTAGTGAGCGTTCTGGAAATGTAAAATTCCCGTTTGATCACATTGAAACAAAAGTGTCGAAAGAAATACTTATTGATATAAATGAGGAATTATTAAAATGGCCTGATGAGTTTTATGTTTTCCCAAAACTAGAAAACATCTTAACACGACGTAAAGCGGCTATGGGTGACGAAGGTAAGATTGATTGGGGTCAAGCAGAGACGCTTGCTTTTGCAACAATCTTACATGATGGAACACCGATCAGATTAACAGGGCAAGATTCTGAACGTGGAACGTTTGCTCAAAGACATGTAGTCTTAAATGATTATAAAACTGGTAAGAAGTTCTCACCACTTCATCAGTTAAGTACAAGTAAAGCATCATTTGCTGTTCATAATAGCCCATTATCTGAAATGGCAGTTGTTGGATTTGATTACGGATACAATGTAACAGCTCAAGAGTCACTCGTTTTATGGGAAGCTCAATATGGAGACTTCGCTAACGGTGCCCAAGTTATGTTTGATCAATTTATTGCTGCAGGTAGAGCTAAGTGGTCGCAGAAATCTGGTTTAGTATTATTATTACCACACGGATTTGAAGGTCAAGGACCAGAACACTCAAGTGCTCGTTTAGAACGCTTCTTACAATTAGCTGCAGAAAATAACTGGACGGTTGGTAACTTAACGAGCTCAGCTCAATACTTCCACATGCTCAGAAGACAAGCAGCTACACTTGGAAAAGAATATGTACGTCCGCTTGTATTGATGACACCGAAGAGCTTACTGCGTCATCGACTAACAGCTTCAACTGCTATTGAATTAGCAGAAGGAAAGTTCAACCCAATTGTAGAAGACACGATCTCATCTAAACCGGAAGCGGTAAAACGCCTTGTTTTATGTTCAGGTAAAATTGCTATCGACCTACAAGAGGCAGTGATGGAGCAAACTGAAAATACAGATTGGCTTCATATTGTGAGAGTGGAAGAGTTATATCCATTCCCGAAAGAAAAAGTGAAAGAAGTCATGTTACGTTTCCCAGCGCTTGAAGAAGTAGTTTGGGTACAAGAAGAACCGCAAAATATGGGAGCATGGTCATATATGAATTTAAAAATTCGCTCTGTTGCCCCTGAACATCTAAAAATTAAGTACGTCGGTAGACCTTACCGTTCAAGTCCAGCTGAAGGAGATCCGACAGCTCATAAAGTAGAACAAAAACGAATTATAGCGGAAACGTTAAAGGGAGGGCATCAGGGATGATCGAAATTATCGTTCCCCAACTTGCAGAATCAGTAACAGAAGGAACAATTGCTGCATGGTTAAAACAACCAGGAGACAGAGTTAATGCCGGGGATTACATTGTTGAGTTAGAAACAGATAAGGTAAATGTAGAAATCAATGCTGAAACTTCAGGGATCTTAAAAGAAGTACTAAAACAACCAGGTGATACAGTTGAAGTTGGTGAAGTAATCGCTTATATTGTTGAAGGTGTTGAAGCTGCTGCTACACCTGCACCACAAGCAGAAGCGAAAGTAGAAAAAGTAGTTGAAGCGAAAGAAGAACAACCAGTCGTAGAAGAAGATACGAAAGGTGAAAGAACTTTAGCATTCCCATCTGCTAGAAAGCTTGCTCGTGAAAAAGGTATCAACTTAAACGAAGTGGCTACAAATGACCCGCTTGGTAGAGTTAGAAAGCAAGACGTAGCAGCATATCAGAATGCTCCAGCACCAACGCCTGCACCAGCTGCAAAACCAGCACCTGAGGCTCCTAAGGCGAGCGCTGGTTCATTTGCCAAACCGACAGAAAGAATTAAAATGTCACGTCGTCGTCAAACGATTGCAAAGCGTCTAGTTGAAGCACAACAAACTGCTGCAATGTTAACAACATATAATGAAGTTGATATGTCAGCGTTACTAGATCTACGTAAACGTCGCAAAGATCAATTCTTTGATCAAAATGGTGTAAAGTTAGGCTTTATGTCATTCTTTACAAAAGCGGTAATCATTGCGTTGAAAAAATTCCCATTAGTAAATGCGGAAATTCAAGGCGACGAGATCGTTCTGAAAAAGTTCTATGACATCGGTGTTGCCGTATCAACTGATGAAGGCTTAGTGGTTCCAGTTGTAAGAGATGCTGATCGCTTAGGTTTCGCTGAAATCGAGCGCGAGATCGGTGACCTTGCGAAAAAAGCTAGAGATAACAAACTTAAGCTGGATGATCTTCAAGGTGGTACATTCACGATTACAAACGGGGGTGTGTTTGGATCTTTATGGTCAACACCAATCCTTAATGCTCCTCAAGTAGGTATCTTAGGAATGCATAAAATCCAAATGAGACCAGTTGCAATTGATGATGAGCGCTTTGAAAATCGTCCAATGATGTACTTAGCTCTTTCTTATGACCACCGTATTATCGACGGTAAAGAAGCTGTAGGCTTCCTTGTAAAAGTAAAAGAGTTATTAGAAGATCCAGAATCATTATTCCTTGGATAATAAAAGTAAGGGTCAACCACTGCGGTTGGCCCTTTTTTGCTATTAACTGAACTGGATTATTTGCAAAGTAATATTGATTGGTACACAACCTTCAACAGTTAAATCAGATTGCAATTTAGTTTCAATTTTATAAAACAAAAATAATAATCATCGCTTATAGAGGGAAAGTTATGTATGTCTGGCACAGAAAAGGTGTCCAACCTATAGGAGGTGATCTTTTATGGCAAGAAAGCCAAGGCCTACAAAAGGAAAGCGAGATAACGCGGTTATGGGAGAGCCAAGTGTAAATCCAATGGGAGTGTCTCCTGATCATGAGTTCTCAACGGAACCGTTAAGTAAAGGTGCTCTTCTAGCAAAAAAGAGTAATACAAAGATATAATGGCCTTGGTCGGTATCTTTTCTAAAGATACCGACCATTTTTTTCTTTAAAAAACTCTTCAAACTAGTATAATAGTAGAGTTAATAGATTTTTTGGAGGTTCGGTATGATTAGAACGGTTATTTGGTTTGTTTATTTCTGGTATCATCTTTTTATTACATACCCTTCTTTATTGAAGGTGAAAAAATTGCAAAAAGCTGGTAGAAAAGAAGAGATGGAGCAGTTAGTTTTTAAAACGTCTAGCAACTGGGCGAAACAACTTGTGAAGTTAACTGGCTCAGTAATTGAGATCAAAGGTAAAGAAAATTTGCCTAAGCAAGGTTCATTTGTTATTGTCAGTAACCATCAAGGAAATTTTGATATTCCAATTTTACTTGGTTATTTAGAAAGACCAATTGGCTTTATTTCAAAAATTGAAGTGAAAAAACTACCAATTGTGCGTGATTGGATGGTTTATATGAATTGTGTTTTTCTTGACCGTAAGGATCGCCGCCAAGCAATACATGCAATTAACCAGGGAGCGGAAAACATTAAACAGGGCACTTCAATCGTGATTTTCCCAGAGGGAACGAGAAGTAAAGGGATGAAGATGAACCTCTTTAAAGCAGGTAGTTTTAAATTAGCACAGAAAGCGGAGGTTCCAATTATTCCGATTGCCATTAAGGGATCATTTAAAATTATGGAGCAAAATAAAAACATCATAAAACCTGCGGAAGTTTCAGTGACGATATTACCTGCGCTTCAGCCCACGGACTATTTAGAAAAAGACATCAAGACTCTTGCATCAGAAGTACACGCAATTATTGAAAGTGAACTAAAACAATAAAATTCCTTGCCTTAAGACCGTGTCGGTCTTAAGGTGTTTTATTAAATATTTCATTTTTTAGAAAAATTCAAAAACAAATCTGTAATTTCATGTTATGATGTAATTATATTAATATAAGTTTGTATTTTTAGGAGGGCAATCCCATGACAGTAAAAGAAACGTTACTTCAGCTTGCACAAAAAATGAATGACCATTCAGAAGGGATACAAGGTGTTAATGTAGCCTATCAATTTGATCTAAGTGGTGATGAGGAAGGTACGTACCAAGTAATTATTAGAGATGAGAAAGTACAAGTTTTCAATGAAGTACAAGAAGATCCTAATTGTACATTACAATTATCAGATCAAAATTTATTAAAACTTATCGCTGGTAAGCTTAACCCAACAGTGGCTTATATGAGCGGAAAACTAAAAATAAAAGGTGAGTTAGGTTTAGCTTTAAAGCTACAATCAATTCTAAAGAAGTACGAGTAATACTAAAAGCCCACCATTCAGTGGGCTTTTTTCTTACTTATCAAAATTAAATAAACGTTTAATTAATTTTTTTAGAATAATCGACTTGCTTATTTTCTAGCTTACGCTCAATTTTTCTAAGTGCGTCAGGATCGTTCAAAAGCTGCTTTTTATTTTCCGCTACTAATTCCTCGAATGACTTACTGAATGTCTTTCTCATTTTGCATCGTTCCTTTTAATGTATTTGACACTTTTATTATAAAGGATAAACGCTTACATTTGGAGGTCTATTTGTTACAATAATTCGAATTATCAGTAAATATTTTTATAATCACCTATTATAAAAAGATACATATTGTATAAGAAAAATGTGTAGTAGTCTAAGAGCGGAGTGTGATTATATGTATTTTAATAACTATCGCCAAGATTCTTTTCATGGTAATTCAAAGATACTCAAGTTAATGACCGATGTAGTAAGATTTGAGGCTATAACTGAGCTTACGTTTGATTATTTAACAGTAGTTGCACCCACAAAACGAGCGTCCATGTATCTGCAATCAATGCTTAAGGATGAACGAGATCATATTGAAGAATTTAAAAAGATTTACTTTACGTTAACAGGTCAACAGGCAGGTGGAGATGCACCAACGTTTGAAATTCCTGAATCATATGAAAAAGGGATTCAAGACATTTTTGCACAAAAACTAGATATTATAGCAATTTATAAGAAAATCAGACAATTATCCCCTTACGCTGATCTACGTGAAAAAATGAATGAATTCATTCAAGATGAAATGCGTCATCTCTCAATGATTAACCACCTTTTAATTAGAAATTCTGATGAAAAAAGAGGATACGATTTTCAATTGGTACCTTCTTACTATCCAATAGAATACTCATAAAAAAATCTGCCAGGAGTAAGTGATCTTTTCCTGGCAACATTTGTTTTAGTGGGTGTGGGTAAGTTGTGACATATACACAATTTTATCCACAAAAAATAACTAGGTAGGACAAGCTTCAATAAAAGTTATTAACATTAACTTGTATTTTACATGAAGTTATAAACATATTTATCCACAGTTGTAAATCACCTTGTTATATTTGTTCACAAAAAAGACATAATTGTAATCGTTTACAGCGTTAAATTGTTGTTTACAAATCAGTATTAATTTATTAGAATATTCACATAAGTAAAACAATTTAATGAATTAAAGCCTTCGGGCTAATACTTAATGAGGAGGACTACGTATGACAGTAACTATCGATGTAAAGGTTCTTGAAGAAATGGAAAGAAAGATTGAGCATCTCAGCAAAGAACTAAGGGAACTTAAAAAACCTGTTAGTACCGGGTTTGAAAAACTGGATACAGATGTCTTTCTTACTGAAGCATACAATTAAAACGGCTGGTAAGGGCTTAACAAAGGTTAAGCCTTTTTTATTTTTAGAAAATACTAACAATTTCTACAATGTTATTGTAAAATATAGTTATATGATAAGAGGAGGAGTTTGATAAGATGATCTCGCAAGCCAAAACGATCGAGAAGATTATTTTACCTACGCCATTTTTAGTTGGCCCAGTAAATATCTATATCATAAAAGGCGATCTAGTAACATTAGTCGATACAGGTCCAAACACAGTAGAGGCAAAAGAGGAGTTAGAGCGTTCCCTTAAGAGTCTTGGGTACTTACCTTCAGATGTTGACCAAATTATATTGACACATCATCATCCTGATCATGTTGGGTTAGTCGAGTCACTTTTCCCTCACGCTAAAGTGATCGGTCATGAGAAAAGTGATAAATGGTTGAGAAAAGATCCCGAATTTATCTCATTTATTGAAGGTTATTTTTATAGCTTTTTTAAAGAGCATAGTGTCCCAGTTGAACTGATTGACAAGATGGTAAAAGCAAACCAGTATTTTCTATCATTTACAGGCACTAGAGGCTTAGATGAGTATGTCAAGGAAGGCGACACGATTAATGGGCTTTCAGGATGGAAAGTCATTGAAACCCCAGGTCATGCTCAAAGTCATATCTCTTTATATCATGAGGAAGACCGAATATTAATTGGTGGAGACCATATTATTGCTCATATTTCCTCAAATGCGATATTAGAACCCCCGTATAGTGAGGAAGAGAGTAGACCGCTAACTTTGGTTCAGTATCGTAATGCTTTGCAAAAATGTTTAGATTTACATGTTGATATAGTGTATTCAGGTCATGGAAAGCCGGTAGAAGATTTACAGGGGTTATTGCAAGGGCGTTTCGAAGAGCAAGAGGAAAAAGCTAGACGTTTAAGAAACATGATTCCTGAAGAGGGTATAACAAGCTTTGAGCTGTGCAAACAATATTTCCCTCATGTTTATCAGAAAGAACCGACGTTAACTATGTCAGAGATTATCGGGCACTTAGATTTGTTGCAGTCTAGAGGAGAGCTAGCAACTGTGAAAAAGAATGGTTTTATTTTTTATCACAAGATATGAGTGATCATTCATTCATAATGTTATAAATTCCTTGATTAAAAGGTTGTACTAGTTGTGCTAAATATTGTTAAAATATAAGTACAATCTTAATTAAGGGGATGGGGAGTTTGGAAGAGAGTAGAAAAAAACTTATTATTCGAAGTGCCGTTATTGGTGGGGTAGTTGGATCGATTGTTGTAGCGCTAAGGTCTAAAAAAAATCTTAGTTCCTGTATCAATAGTTGTTATGAAAAGACGACAGATATTTTGAAATTTGTTAATGAAAACCGGAGTGAAATAATTGATCAGTTGAAAACAACTAGCGATAAAGTAACGAGGGCTATTGATGACACGAACAACGATTTAAAAGCTCTTTCCAGTAATATTAAGCACTTGAAAGATAGTTCTGCTCAAATGATCTTAACAGTACAAGACACGAAGGACCACTTGGTTACTATGTATGAGACGTGTAAACAAAAATATGAGACACCACTACCTCAACAAGAAGAAAAAAAGGATGAATAAGCTTTTCCTTTTCTGCACATGATAAGTAGCGAAGAGGGGGTTGCTCCTTTTCGAAAAAACTGTAGTCACTAGCCAATCATTCAAGAAGATGTAAGGAAAGTTAATATGTTTTTAAAAGCGTTCATCTCAATTGAGAGGTGTGGTAGCCTTGAACATGGTAATTCATCATTAGAAGATACCAATGAAAGAGGTGTTTCCAGCAGATAAAAACCGATACGGCCCTAGAACATCCGTTTTGAATAGGCAGTAATGTGAGTATGGTTTTGGAAGGTAATCACAGCCGTGGTTGCCTTCTTTTTTATTAAATCTTTAACAGGCTCACAATATAAAAAAAGATAGGTAAGAGGGGTTTTAACTATCTTGGATCGGTGGTGCTTGAATGAAAAAGCATGTCATTTTCTTAGAAGTAGAGGGCGGCAATGATAAGGGTACTGATGGACTAAGGCCAGATACAATGCCTATCGTTAACTCATTAAAGGCGGTAGGGTGGACAGCAGAGGTCATTTTTTATACAGAAGCTAAGAAAAAGGAGTTAATTGAGCATATCGCAGCTGAAGCAGATGCTTATATTAGCAGAATCAATCCAGGTAATTTAGATGATGAATCGAGCTATTTTGAAATGCTCCGCCAACTGACAAACCGGGGGGTAGTTGGACTAGAACGCCCTGAAGTAATGATGAGTTATGGCGCTAAGGATGTTCTTGTGAAGCTTCGTGACACAAGCTTAGTTCCAACCGATACTTTTGCCTATTACAACATGACTGATTTTATTGAGAACTTTCCCAAACATCTAGCTAAAGGAGAACGTGTATTAAAGCAAAATCGTGGTTCAACGGGTGAGGGAATTTGGCGAGTAGAATTAGTTAATAAAGAAGAAGTTGACATTAATGGTGCTTTGTTTACCGCGCAAGTAAAATGCACAGAAGCAAAGGATAACCAAGTTTATAACTTTCAATTAGGTGAATTTATGAATTTCTGTGAGCAATACATTGAAGGGGAAAATGGAATGCTTGTGGATATGAAGTTTTTACCAAGAATTGTTGAAGGAGAAATTCGAATATTAATGATTAATGATCAACCAGTTAATGTTGTTCATAAAAAGCCAGCAGAAGATGCCGATGCTTTTTCAGCTACATTATTTTCTGGAGCTAAATACCGCTATGATACGCCAGCCGATTGGCCGGTTTTAATAAAACTTTTTAAAGAAAAGTTACCAATGATTATCGGAATTTTAGGTGATTATGATTTGCCATTAATTTGGACGGCAGACTTTATTTTAGATACAGATGAACATGGTAATGACAAATACATCCTTGGAGAAATGAATTGTTCTTGTGTAGGTTTTACATCTCACCTTGAGTTAAGTGATGATGTTGCTCGTGCAATTGTTAAGTTAGTAACGAAAAATAAAAGCAAAGAATTAGCGTAACATCTAATTCCTAATAGGAATTTTGGTTCCTATTGGGATCTTTTTTATAAAGGCTCTTTTCGTAAACATTGTGGCTTTTTATCCTAAAATAATCGGAAAATTACCCTAGATGAAGATATCAGCCAATAAATTATGTAAGAAAAGAGCAGTACTTACTAAATTAGTAGTGAATTCTTAGTAATTTGTGTAAAAATCCGGCTTTGGGATTTTTACGAAAGCAAAAAACTTTGCGAAAACAGCCTTTATAAAAAACACGTTTGTAAGAAGCCATATACGGTTAAACAATAGTAATCCAAACATTAAGGGGGATTATTAATGGCTTTACGAAACGTAATTAAAGAATTAGAGGAATTAGAAGCAAAAGAAAAGGTGTTAACCATTTATTTAAATACCGATCGAGCAGAATGTCAGAATGGCTCTTGGAAAATAAAATTGAAGAATGGTTTGAAAAGGTTAGAAGAATATATTAGTTTGAGTGGCAACGAGTATGAGCTAAGGAAATATAAAAAATCAAGGAAGACTGTTGAAAAGATGATGAATGATTCGGTAACCGATTTGCAAAAAAGTGTCATTATTTTTGCATCAAACCAAGACAAGCTGTTTTCCGTTCATTTTCTACAGGTTCCAGTTAAGACTGAGTTTTTTTGGGAGGATAAACCCCACATTGACCAATTAAAACAGTTACAAAGGACCTATGAAACTAGCGGTGTAGTTATTGCAAATGAAGATGAATTATTACTTATGCACTCTGAATTAGGAGAGTTAGAGACTATCAACCAATTCTACTTTGAAGCATATACAGATGATTGGAGAATGTTCGAAGGAATGTCTGCATCAGAAAGACAAGCAACGGGCGCTAATCATCGAGATCATTTTCAGGATCGATTGGTAGCTAATCAGCAACGTTGGATGCGCAGCCTCTTACCTACTATAGAGCAAGCAGCTGCTTTGAATAACTGGCAACACGTGCATATCATTGGACAGGCAAACTACCTAAATTTATTGGAGATGGAACTTGATCTTCCTATTAAAAGTATTCTTCGAAAAACTGTTCCTGATAGTGATCAAAAAGATATGATCTACAAAGAAATAAAAGCAATATAACTAAATATTTTGCATTTTAAAAATAGCTATGCTAGTATAAATAATATCTAAAGCAAAGCTTTAGTAACTCTACCATATTTTGATAGAGTGGAAATTTACATGTGTCAAGGCACGAAATTAGGAGGCAATTTACATGCAAAACGGTAAAGTAAAATGGTTTAACGCTGAAAAAGGTTTCGGTTTTATCGAAGTTGATGGTGGAAACGATGTATTCGTTCACTTCTCTGCTATCCAAGGTGATGGTTTCAAATCTTTAGAAGAAGGCCAAGAAGTTTCTTTTGAGGTTGTCGAAGGTAACCGTGGACCTCAAGCGGCTAACGTTACTAAACTTTAATTCTAAAACAATATACGATAGCCCTCACATCTTTTGTGAGGGCTATTTACATTACTAGACTATTAGATTGCATTTTTCTTTAGAGTAGTAACGCTTTCTACTGATTCTTTCTGAGTAAAGAAAACACCTGCCATTAGAACGATGAACAACATCCCACTAATTGAATAAAAGATACTACCACTTTCAAATAGATCAATAAAAATTCCACCAACCACTGGTCCGGCAATACTACCTAACGCAAAGCAGATTGAAACCATGACATTCCCTGTAGGAATTAATGAACTTGGTATTAAGTCTGCTAGATAGGCAATTCCTAATGAGAAGAGAGAGCCTAAAAACATACCAGCAACAATAAAACAAATAAGTAATGCGGTCATTGATGACTCTACAAATGCCATCGTTAAAAATGAAAGAAAACCAAGTGAAAGTACGGATAGTAATACTTTTTTTCGACCAATTTTATCACTAAGCATTCCAAGAGGAAGCTGTGTTATAAGACTACCAAATACAAAAGCAGGTAGCAAAATTGATACATACTCAATGGTAATACCTGAGCGTAAGGCGTATACCGGGAAGTTACCATGGAGTGAAGCTTCTAGATATCCATAACAAAAGCCAGGCAATAAAGCAAACCATGCTAATGATAAGACTTTTTTGTATCTAGCTAACGTATTCAAACGTGCTCCAGTTTCAATTTCGTTATCTGGCCATTCGTTTCGTAACATCATCACGAAAATCCACGTGAAAAGACTCGTCGCAGAAGCGATAATAAACGGTAAGTATTCATTGATTGCCAGTAGTCTTGTCATTAATGGCCCAATTCCAAATCCGATTCCAAAAGCTAGACCATAGATAGATAAGTTTCGGCCTCGTTTTTCCTTTGGACTAGTAGAAGTAATCCAAACTTGTGTAGCATAGTGAATTAAATTGTCACCAATGCCAACAATGACCCGAAGAATAAACCAAAACCAAAAAACCTGCCAAAATGGAAATAGTATTAAAGAGGTGACCACTAAAAGTAAACCTGTAACAATTACAGGCTTATACCCGAATTTGCGTACTGGTTTTTCAATAAAAGGAGAGATTAACAAAATACCAATATAAAGACCTGCTGCATTAAGTCCATTTAACGACGAAGAGAAGCCAATTTGTTCAAGCATGATGGCTAGTAATGGAAGAAGCATTCCTTGAGAAAACCCAGCAATCATAACCATCCCAACTAAAACCCAATAGCGGTAAATTGGGTTGTTTTGCTTTATTGCGTACATAAAAAAACTCCAATCAAATTAATTTTAATGGAAATCCACTCTATATTCTAACTTTTCTAGTTGATAAAGGAAACCAAAAAGGATGACGAATTATGTGGGAATGTTTACAATGGAAAACAGGAAGAAAAAAAGGATGTGAAAAACATGAAGTTTATGATGAAAGAAAAAGGGTTTGAAACAGAAGTTGAATACGGAAAGCTTCAAGTTTGTGGAGATGAAAAATATGGGTTTCGTCCATATCAGTTACTAGTTTCAGCAGTTGCTGTATGTAGTGGTGGAGTACTGAGACAAGTGTTAGATAAAAAGAGACTAACATTCTCAGATATTACAGTTACAACGGATATAGTAAGGAATGAAAAGAAAGCCAATAGTATCGAAAAAATTCATATGCATTTTGTCATTACTGGGACAGGTCTAACTAGTGAGGTTATTGAAAAATGTTTACACGTAACCCGGAAGAATTGTTCTATGGTCCAATCTGTAGAAGGTAGTATTGAAATTACCGAGTCATTTGAAATTATTGAAGAAACAGTTTAAAATTGTTATTCCAAAACAAAAAGGCTGCGTTCCCGCAGCCTTTTCACGTTACATTACGGTAGTTTCATTGTTCCCATCAACTAACTCAATGTGTTCTGGATCAATCTTTAACAAGCAGTACTCTGGATCATTTGGTCCATCTAGCCATGGTGTTAGTTGTTCATTCCAATATTTTTCTTTTAATTGTTGGTCATTCACAATGCTGGCTTTTCCTTGAAGCTCAATATATTTATCGCCTTTGTGGTCATATCCTAAAAGAACATGGACATTTGGATTGTCTTGAATTTCATCAACTTTATGCGTTGTCTTATTTGTTGCTGTATAAAGTTGTAATTCATCGTGAAAGAACATCATATATCTTGCATGAGGTTTATTTCCCTGCATTGTTGATAAAACACCAACATGATCACTATCGATGATATTTATCACTTCTTGCATTTGATTGTTGTTTGTCATGAGTGGTTACTCCCTTCGGTTGTATTCGGGGATGATTGGAAAAGTCCCTTTCATTAATTTCTGTACAAAATTCGTTTTCATTCATTTCTTTTTAAAAAGAAAAAATGGGCATAATACGATTAGTGAAGGGTTCCGTGATTTCTTTGACTTTTCCCTTTCGTTTTAACTTCAGAAAATAAACTTTCATTTTGATTTTTAGAATTGATAATTGTTGGAGGAGAAATTTGTTCGCCCGGTAGTCTGCTATGTAAGAAATTAATTAATAGTTGTATATCTTGCTTTGTAGCCGGTTGAGCATGTTCTTTTAATAAAACCCCTATTTGTCCGCTTGGCTCAATCGTTGCCAGTTCAACGTCAGCAATCTGTTTCACACTTTCTTGACGGAGACGGACTTCAAGTTGATCAACCGTAAGCCTAAGTTTCCTTAGATTATCTTCTAGAATAACACCGTTATCTATCACCAGTATGCCTTTACCGGTAATGAAACTTTCAAACTTATCATTCTTAGTTTGTACGTATTCCATTAACATCAGGACTAGGACAAGGAGAAAGGCAATTAAGAATGTAACAAATATATTTCTGTTACTTACCGGCTGAATCATAAGGTTACCTATTGAAATCATTATGACTGTTTGAGATACGGTAATCTGAGAAATGGATTTTCTACCAGCCAAACGTAGAACAAGGGATCCGACAATGACGATTAATATGGATTTCCACACCCAATGAAAGTCCATGTTCCCACCTTCTTAAAATAAAGTAATATGGATAACTTTCCATAAATTAGTACCAATTATGTAAGGAGATCAATAATGAATATAAAACTTAAACGAATGGTTAGCTTTTTGGCAGGATTAATTCTCCTGTCTCTAGGTATTAGTTTTACAATTCTGTCCCAGTTAGGGGCAGGAGCATGGGATGCTTTAGCTGTAGGGTTATCTAATCTAACGGGGTTAACAGTAGGAACGTGGGTTATTTTAACAGGAGTAATCTTAATATTTGTCAATGCAGTTCTTCTAAAGAAAAAGCCTGACTTTATTGCTATGGTTACTGTATTGATCATCGGATATTTTATAGATTTCTGGCTACTAATTATTTTCCCTAATTTTGTAGTTGATGCACTACTCATGCAAATTATCGTTTTGTTATCTGGAGTCATTCTTATGGGATTTGGAATATCAACCTATCTTCAAGGCAAATTTGCGGTCGTACCAATTGATCGGCTTATGATGGCGATACAATTTCGAACAAAAGTTAGTTTAGGTGTTGCTAAAACAATTGGTGAAGTTACTGCCTTAGTGCTGGCGTTTCTTGTAGGTGGTCCCGTGGGGGTTGGGACAATTGTGGTGACACTATCTATTGGACCGATGATCCAATTGTTTTTTCCCCATTTAGAACGGTTTGTATATGGCAACAATTAAATATAATAAAAGTGGATAATTTTTAATCCCTTCGAAAAAAATAACGGTAACCATTAATGTTACTATCGTTAATTTTAGGAGGAAAAGATGAAAAAGTTAGTTATTTTACTTACTATGTTTAGTTTCTTAGTAGCACAGCCACTTCTAGCTTTCGCAGAGGGTGAAGAAAAAGAAAGTAACGGTATGCCAAACTACGTTTTAAATATCTCAAAGGAAAACACGTATCCTAATCCAACTCAAGACTTACCGCAATTACAGCCTAGTGAGATGGCACAAGAGCTATTGGATACGGCATCTGTACCTATTGAAAATCCAGAGTTAATTCGGATTTTGAATGAGTCATCTATTAAAGGAAATAAATTAGCACTAACGTTAAATGCATCAATTTATTTGGGGCAATGGCCATTGGCATATGAATCAAACGAAACGAGTGTTAATTGGGAATACCAGAAGGTTAATACGAATTACCATGATAATCGTGGTGCAACAACACCAAAACGAATTCATTACAGCCAAGAGCAACAAAAGAAGGTTACTGGAGGTTTAACAGCACAAATTCCTAATGGTGATGATGTTCAGAAGATGATGATGATAAAAGCGGCTGAAAAGACAGGCTTACCTTTAGCACTTTCAACAGTTATCGGTCATGGTACGAAGAAAGAACAAATCTATAATGTGCCTGTGAAACAAGTAGGATATTTATACTCGTATGTTCCAGCGGCAAGTGAAAAAGGGAAAGTTACCTACGGTGAAGTATACCTAATCATCAAAGGCGGAAAAAAGCGTCTTGAAGTGAAGAATGTAACTCAACAAGGAATTGGAGCTTGGATCCCAGTTCAAGATCATGTAGCATTAAAATTTTATTCGGCTAACCAGCCTCGTTAAAAAATCTTGGGTGTTTTATACACCCAAGATTTTTCCGTTGAGGTTTGATTTTCGTTTCGTGAAATCTAAATCTTTGTAATAAGCATCTTTAACAAGAAGGTTTGGACCTAAGCACTTTACATCTCTGCAATGACAAGAGATACTTTTGGCGATACCTGAGTTCATCCAGTTCTGATAGGCAGTGGTTAAAGAAGTTTCCTGGATATTCCCTAATGAGGGTACATCACCAAAGTCGGTGACAATGATTTCCCCATCAAAGATATTCACATTTAACCTTGAACGTCCATCTGGATCATTTCTCACAGTAACATTGTTTTCGGAGTATAGCCTCTCTAGTAACGAACGATCTCTTAGGTTATCACTACAAGCATAGAATGGCAAGGTTCCAAACAACATCCATACATCTTGATTGCGATGATTTAGTAGTCGTTCTATCCCTTCTTGAAGCTCATGAATAGACGCTACCTCTAAAGCACTTGCAAAGTCACTTGGGTACATGGGATGAACCTCATGGCGTTGACAACCCATTTCGACGATCTGATCATGGATTGCTTCGATATGTGGCAATGTTCGTTTATTAATCATTGTTTCAGCAGAGACTATTACACCTTGGCTTGTAAGTGCTTTGGCGTTTTCAACCATTCGTGTAAAATAACTGGCTCGTTGTTCGTAGGATGGTTTTTTATCCATCATCGCAAACCCTATGTCTACAAAATCCTCTACACTACCGTAATTATGAGAGATATGAAGTACGTCTAAGTAAGGGACAATTTTTTGATAGCGACTTAGCTCTAGCGTTAAGTTTGAATTGATTTGTGTTCTAACGCCTCTTTCATGGGCATACTTCAAAAGAGGAACGACATATTCATCAACGGATCTCATCGACAGCATTGGCTCACCACCAGTAATACTAAGTGAACGTAAATAAGGAATTTCCTCTAAGCGTCGTAGTAACAACTCTACTGGTAGTGGCGTCGGGTCTTTTGACTGTAATGTATAACCAACAGCGCAATGCTCACAGCGCATATTGCATAAAGTTGTTGTGGTAAACTCGATGTTTGTTAACCGCATTTCGCCATAATCTTCAATATCCATATATGCTTCCCAAGGATCATACGTTGGGGTAATTTCTTTTAAGTTTTTCAAACAGAACTTCCTTTCTATTGCAAATCTATATTAAGTGTAAAATGGATTGTGGAAAATGTAAAACTGAAATTTAATGTTCTGAAATTATCAGTCAAATCTAGGATAAAATAATAACAATGAATACCATAATGTCCTATGTCTACGGGTAAGTATAGTTTGGTTGTATATATTTATGCTAGGATGTGTGTAAATTCTTTGTTTTAGTGGTAAAACAGTACTATACTATAAAATGAAAAGATTGAAAGGGGTAATAATAACTTGGGTAAATCAGTTTATGATCAAAAAGAGCAACTTAATTTTTTATATGGAAGAATGGAGCTTCTTCTAACGATGTTAGATACAATTGAGCCTGAAGAAGCTGGGGTTGAAGAAATTGACCGTATTATCGAAATGTTAGATGAAATCGAAAATAAATGTAAAAAGTTTAGAAATCAACTAATAGAAGAATAGAGATGTCTTTTTAGGGAGAGGGATAGCTTTGATACTATATTTAATTCGCCATGGGCAATCCACAGCAAATGAAAGTGGTGTTATCCAAGGACGCAAGGAATTTCCTTTATCTGTTGCTGGGAACAAGCAAGGAATGCTTTTAGGACAATTCTTTGCGTCTAAATCTCTTGACTATATTTACACTAGTGACTTAGAGCGAGCACATGAAACAGCAAAGTATCTCAGTGTTCACCAACCATTAGATGTAATTCCTTGGGATAAAATTAGAGAAATAGGCTTAGGTCCTCTAGAAGGGAAAACACGCAACGAGATTACGCTACAGTTTCCTGAAGTACACGAAACTACCTCAATTTTAACGACTGGGATTGCTGGTACAGAAACAGTGGAGGAAATAACAAAACGCTGTCAGTATGTTCTAGATCAATTGTTAACTGGTCACAAACGCCATCGAATTGCTCTCGTTTCTCACGGAGGGTTTATTAGTATTTTTCTTATGTATTTGATGTTTGGTGAAAAGTGGAACGATACTCATCGGCCATTTATTATTGGGAATACTGGTGTAACGAAGGTCGAGTTCTTAGAGAATGGGAAACCTATTTTTCATTATGTAAATAAAGATTCGCATCTTTTACTCGGAGATATGCGAAGTGAGAGTGTTTTATATTAAGAGATTGTAGAAAGATTTGCTTTTTACAATCTTACTATTTGCTTTGAAATTAAAAGTTTATTTTCTGTGGATTAATTTAATTACAGTGTTAGTCTAGCTCCAGCGCCCAGCCCCTCGAGTCAAATAACCTGCCAAAAAAAAAAGTGTAAAAGCGCACTTTTTTCTCGCAGAACATTTGCTTGTCGTGGCTAACAGGGCGCTTGCACTTTGTTCGTTGGAACCGTTTTCATATGTTGGGTGAAAATTTATGGACAATTTGTGTCTTTATCGTTGTATAATTACTAGTGGAAAAGAAAAAAACATTTTTTGCTTCGGAAGGGGAAATTGGAGTGGAGAAATTTAAAGAGAGTATGTACAAACTGATTGTTGAAACATCTACGAATCTTCCAAACGATGTACGCCGTGCAATCCTTCAGGCTAAACAAAAAGAAAATGCTGGAACAACTGCAGCATTATCATTAGGGACGATTACAAAAAATATTAGTATGGCTGATGATAAAGTATCGCCGATTTGTCAGGATACAGGAATGCCAACATTTGAAATTAAAGTTCCAGTTGGTGCAAATCAAATTGAAATGAAAAAAGCGATTAAAGAAGCAATTGCCGAAGCAACAAAAAACGGGAAGCTTCGTCCAAACTCTGTTGATTCTTTAACTGGCGCAAATAGTGGGAACAACTTAGGTGATGGAACTCCAATCATTCACTTTGAGCAATGGGAAAAGGATGAAATTGATGCCCGCCTAATTTTAAAAGGTGGCGGTTGTGAAAATAAAAATATTCAATATAGCTTACCAATGGAAATCGAAGGGCTAGGAAGAGCTGGCCGTGATTTAGATGGAATTAGAAAGTGTATCTTACACTCTGTTTACCAGGCCCAAGGTCAAGGCTGTAGTGCAGGCTTTATTGGTGTAGGTATCGGTGGAGATCGCATCTCAAGTTATTCTTTAGCAAAAGAACAACTTTTCCGTTCATCTGAAGACGTAAATCCAGTCGAAGAATTACGTCAGCTTGAAGACTATGTTATGGAGCATGCAAATAATCTTGGTATTGGTACAATGGGCTTCGGTGGAGAGGCTACACTACTTGGTTGTAAAATTGGTGCCCTAAATCGTCTTCCGGCTAGCTTTTTCGTATCTGTAGCTTACAACTGTTGGGCATTCCGTCGCTTAGGTGTAGTATTAGATGCTAATACTGGTGAAATCAGAGAATGGTTATATAAAGACGGTGAAGAAATTAAATTTACTCAAGATGAAGTGGCTGCAGCTACAGAAGCTAAGTCTACAAGTCGTGAGGTTGTCCTTCAGGCACCTATTACTGAAGAACAAATTCGCGATTTAAAAGTTGGTGACGTAGTTATTCTTAATGGTGCACTTCATACTGGGCGCGACGCTATCCACCACCACTTAATGGACCATGATGCACCAATTGACCTAAATGGACAGGTGATCTATCACTGTGGCCCAGTCATGTTAAAAGACGAAGCTGGTGAGTGGCACGTGAAAGCAGCAGGACCAACGACAAGTATTCGTGAGGAGCCTTACCAAGGTGATGTCATGAAGAAGTTTGGTATCCGTGCAGTTATTGGTAAAGGCGGTATGGGTCCAAAAACATTAAAGGCCTTACAAGAACACGGTGGTGTTTACTTGAATGCGATTGGTGGAGCTGCTCAGTACTATGCTGACTGTATCAAAAAAGTAGAAGGCGTTGACTTATTAGAGTTCGGTATCCCTGAAGCAATGTGGCATTTACAGGTAGAAGGCTTTGCAGCGATCGTTACTATGGATTCGCACGGCAACAGCTTACATGCTGATGTTGATAAATCTTCATTCGAAAAGCTTGCTCTATTAGCTGAGAAAGTATTTTAAATATAAGAGGGCCTAAAGCAGAAATGCTTTAGGTCTTTTACTTTTAGAGGTTCAATCTCAATCTACAGTAAAAAACATTGGATAATTTCTTTTTCAATGAAAAAACTAACAGAAACTACTGTGGAGAGGTTGGATTTGATGAAAAAAATATCATATATCTTACTATTAGCTTTATTTTTCCTCATGTTCGCGCAACAGGGTGCTTTGGCTTATAGTAATAAGGAATATAACTGGAGTTTTAACCCGAAGCCGAACAATGAACCAGCTACAACTGAAGCCCATTACGAAGAACTTCTTAAGAAGTATGGGGGCTTTTGGATCGGAGATACCAGCAAAAAAGAACTATACTTAACGTTTGATAATGGCTACGAAAATGGATATACATCACAAATATTAGATGTGTTAAAAGAGAAAAAGGTTCCAGCGGCTTTTTTCGTTACAGGTCATTATTTGCTGGATCAGCCAGACTTGATTAAGCGTATGGTGGACGAAGGGCATATAGTTGGAAACCATTCATGGCATCATCCCAGTTTAGCTCAGGTTGATGACGAGAGGCTCAAGCGTGAACTTGAGAAGGTAAAAACAAAGTACGAGGAGTTAACAGGAAGAAATGATATGGTATACTTGCGTCCGCCTCGTGGTGTTTTTAGCGAACGTTCATTAGCACTTTCGCAGCAACATGGGTATGTAAATGTATTTTGGTCATTAGCCTATAAAGATTGGGAAGTGGATAATCAAAAAGGCTGGAAGTATGCGTATGACCAAATCATGAAGAGAATTCATCCAGGCTCTGTCATGTTAATTCACTCAATCTCTAGTGATAATGCTGAAGCTTTAGATAAAGTAATTGATGATCTCCGTAAACAAGGATATGAATTTAAAAGCTTAGACGATTATATGCTTGATCAGCAATTAAGAAATTTTCAGTGATATGAAAAGAGGCTAGTATGATTACCTAGCCTCTTTAACATAATAAATTAATTTGCATAACAAATTTGTCCGATTGCTTCGGCAATTGTCTCTAGTGTGGAAACATCAGTCACATCAAAACAGATTGCTTGCCTGCTTCGTACGACCAATACTCCAATTTGTTGCGTTGAATTTGTAATTGGAAATTTTAATTCCCCATTACACTCCCAGCTTAAATCGTTTTCTTGATCTGAGGAAACTGTAAGTTGTGGATTGCCATCCGCGTTTATTAGATAAATTCCTACCCAATCTATGTAAGACACTTCATCTACTAAACTTTTAACCGTTTTCTCAAATACAGCTTTTGAATCTTTCTTTTTAAACACATCAGCCATAATATGTAGTGATGCTACGTCAGTTGAAATTGACAATGGTATCGCTCCCTTAAGCTTGTTTACTGCTACTATTGTAACAAATATTTATTCAACTGTGAGATAGTAAGTTTAGGAAGTTTTTTTGTGGGAAACTCTCTATAAAAGAAGATGTTAGGAGATCATTCCAAGATCAGGTATATTAGTACGTAAGGAGTGTGAATGATGGAAATTCAAGTGTCAGGACCTTATAATTATCCACGTGTATTAGAGCGACTAAGCTATGACCCACTTAATGTTATTCATGATAATACAATTAGAATTCCTTTACAATTATTTGATGATCTTATAGTAGTCAATGTTTCATTTTCGGGGGAGATAGCAAGCCCCACTTGCTATGTTGAGCTTCCAAAGGATTATGAAGAAGAAGGGATACGTAAGGTTAAAGAAGTTCTTCAGCTTGAAGTCCCCTTACAACAGGTACATAACCATTTTTTACATACTGACTTAGAGCCAATTTTCAACCAGTTTTCAGGGCTACCACTCGTTTGTGATTTTGATCTCTATTTCTGTATGATGAAAACAATCATTCATCAGCAGTTAAATATTCGTTTTGCTTATACATTAACGGAACGATTTGTAAAAACGTTTGGTACCGAAAAAGATGGTGTCTGGTTTTACCCATCAGCCAAAACGGTAAGTGAATTAAAGTATGAAGACCTTCGGGAGTTGCAATTTAGCCAACGTAAGGCAGAGTATGTGATTGACACGTCAAGGTTAATTGTTAATGGTGAACTAGATTTGGCTGAAATAAGAATGCTACAGGATCAAGAAGCAATAGATAAGCTAGTGAAAATAAGAGGTGTTGGTTACTGGACAGCAGAGAACATTCTTTTATTTGGACTAGCTAGGAAAGACTTATTTCCGGTAAAAGATATTGGCATACAAAATGCTATTAAAAAATTTTACAATTTTGAACAAAAGCCAACACTAGAAGAAATGCTCAAATTAAGTGAGGGCTGGGCACCTTATAGGAGTTATGCATCACTTTATTTATGGGAGAGCTTAGATAATCAGAAAGCACGGAGTTGAAAAAAGTGAAGAATGAGACAGTATTAATTAAAAAAGGACAGGAATTTCCGTTAACAATTAAACGACTAGGCATTAATGGTGAAGGTGTAGGCTATTACAAACGGCAGGTCGTTTTTGTACCGGGTGCCTTGCCAGGAGAAGAAGTAGTAGTAACTGTGACTGATGTCAAAGAGAAATTTTCAGAAGCGAAAATCAAGAAGATCCGTGTGAAATCAAAAGATCGAGTCAAACCACCTTGTCCGATTTATGAACAGTGTGGTGGGTGCCAGCTGCAGCACTTAGATTACCAAGCCCAATTACGAGAGAAACAGGATATTGTGAGACAGGCTTTTGAACGTCATACAAAGCTTGTCGGTGAAAATCTACCATTAAAACAGACAATTGGGATGGAAGATCCGTGGAACTATCGTAATAAAAGTCAGCTTCAAGTAGGAAAGCAAAAAGAGGAAGTAATAGCTGGGCTTTATGGAATGAACTCACATCAACTCATTGATATCTCTGAGTGTATGATCCAGCACCCATCTACAAATAAGGTAACGCAAACAGTAAAGGAAATTCTTCAGGATCTAAATATCTCTATTTACGACGAACGAAAACGGAAAGGTGTCGTTCGAACAATCGTTACGAGAGTTGGTTTTAAAACTGGTGATGTTCAGTTAGTGTTAATTACCGCAACGAAAGAGTTACCTCGAAAAGAATTAGTCATTGAACAGATCACGCAGAGGCTTCCGGAAGTGAAATCAATTTTACAGAACATTAACGGAAGAAAAACCTCGCTGATATTTGGAGATGAGACTGTTCATCTACACGGTGAAGAAGTCATTCAAGAGGCATTGGGTGATTTACAATTTGAGTTATCTGCTCGGGCGTTTTTTCAATTAAATCCGATCCAAACCGTGAAATTATATGATGAAGTAAAAGAGGCAGCAGAGCTAACTGGAAATGAGAAAGTAGTTGATGCCTACTGTGGTGTTGGAACAATTGGACTTTGGCTTGCACCGAATGTAAAAGAGCTTCGAGGAATGGATGTTATTGCAGAGTCAATTGAAGACGCTAATCGAAACGCGAAAAGACATGGCTTTAATCATGCCCATTATGTCGTTGGGAAAGCCGAAGACGTGCTTCCAAAATGGCTAAAAGAAGGCTGGCGCCCCGACGTTTTCGTTGTCGATCCACCGAGAACAGGCTGTGATCGCAAATTATTAGAAGCGATGATTAAAGTTAAACCGAAAAGAATTGTCTATGTTTCCTGTAACCCTTCAACTTTGGCAAAGGACGTAGATCAGCTAGTGAAGGCAGGATTTGTTGTAGAAAATCTCCAGCCTGTTGATATGTTTCCTCATACCGCTCACGTTGAAGTTGTCGCACAGTTGAGTATTTAGAGACAGGGGGACAGGTCCCTTGTCTCAGGACAGGAAATTTGTCGCTCTGTTCCTCAAAATGTGAAGGAATGGAATGAGATTCCCGGCCATAATCAGAAGAAATAATGGTCGTAGGAAGCACAAACATGTGGCTCAATTAAATAGATCTATCTCGAAAACCCATATATTATTTATACCTCAATTTGTATTATTTATATCTCAATGCAATCAAAAGCATGAATTCGGGGAAAATTCCGAACTCATGCTTTTGATGTTAACTAATAGAAAAACCAATTAAAATACTGTATAAAGGGCTGTATTTGCTAATAAAATCATTGTCATTAGGATCGTATTTAGGAAAGCAGCAACATAAACATTTCCTGTCTTCCTATATAGGAAGAGATTAAAGATACCAGCTACAGCAAGTATTGGTACCAGTCCAATTACAATGATAGAAGAAAGGGCTTCTGATGGATATCCTGCTATCCCTGTTGAAAACAGTAAACCGTAATGATAAACCAAGTAAAGGATTAAACCTCCAACAAAATGTAATATAGCAGCTATATATCCTTTAAATCCATTAAATTTAGCTCCAGTTGTATTCATATTGACAGAAATACCAATGATAAAGTAGTAGATGAAGAATAGTGGAGCATATTTTAGTAATGCGCTTACATGATGACCTTCAAATGTTTTGACGGCAATAGTCCAAATTCGGAAATCTGTTTTAAAAATAGCATCGATTATGAAAAGAATTACATACCCAGCTAAAATAGCGACAATGGCTGTTACAAAAGCTGCTAGCACAGACTTGACGTTAGCCTTCACTCCATAGCTTGCAATAGTTGCTCCTTCCGGCTTCTTAACGATAAAATGGTAGCTAACTGTTAGCATTAGGATTACAATCGCCACATTAATGGCCCAGAATAGGATCGGATTAGCTGTTGGAGCTCCGAAGTTTTCTGTAGTAGCAACAAAACTGTCTCGTCTTCTAAGGAACCAAAATTGAATAATACTTATTACAAGCATAACAATCGACCAAGATTTAATGTTTTTGTCTATATTCTTAACGAAAGAATAAATCATAACAATAACTGACGTGATAATCAAAATAATACTGATTTGAGTTAATATTCTCATTCCAGAAACATCTCCACTATATAAGGAAGAGAAGAATATTGCTGGGAATAAGCCACCAAAAATTAAGATAATATAGTTTACTACTTTGGCACCATTAGTTTTTGGTTCAGATAGTGCTTCTGGTTTTTGCGTATAAATATTTTTAAAAAATGGTAGCTTAGATAGTAATAAAATAAAAGGTAGAAAGAATAGGAAGAATCCTATTAGAGCAACAAATGATGAAAATTCTTTAAACATCCATGTTTGGTCATCTGCACCGATAACTACTAGATGATTGTAATCTGCAAAAGTCATATCATAGAAGTCTACAGCGTAGGCTGTAGCTGTTTTAGAAAAATGGTTCCAAGGATGCGTTTCATTCGGTTGATAAATAACTCTCTTTCCACCAGCAACTTCATAAACTTCAGCAGCAATAGGATTATCTGGATTTCCTAAAAATCCTTGGCCTTCTTCAGTTCCAACGTAATTTTTTCTCACAACAGTTTTAGAAGCATTAGCCGCATCTCGATCAAAGAAAAATTCATCATATACTCCCGCAATTTTCCCAGCTGTTCTTGGACCGTATGCATTATTAATATCATCAGTAGAATGACCAATTCTAGTTAACCATAGATAATCAGAACCAAAAGTTAATGAACTAAAAACTTTTCTGAATCCATTGTTTTGAAAATCTGCTTCATCTAGCATTACAGCATGAGTGGAGGAAAATCCGCCCATTGAATGTCCGGAAACGGCAATAATTCCATTCCCCTCTTCATCCTTCAGTACAAAGTCCTGCTCATACATGTATTGAACGGCATCATAGATAGCGTGTGGCCAAAATGAGAAAAATGGAATTGGTTTTTCCAAAGTGTTTTTTGAATGCCCATGGTCATATTGATCTAACGCCAAAACAACGTAACCTCTTTTGGACATTTCAATTGCTTGAGCAGCCTGCATTTCCCCAGAATTGAGGTAACCATGTGTGGCTATAATGGTAGGTCGTGGAGTTTGGTCCGCTCCAGTAGGTTTATACAGTAGACCTGATAGTTCGCCTCTTGGAGTTTCGAAATAAATACGTGATACATTAACGTCTCCGTTGGAACTATTAAATTGATAAGCAGAAAAACTACCAACTAAGATCAACAATAAAGAAATAATAAGCCATGAGACCGGGTTCTTTAAATTTTTCATAATTCCCTCCTACGAGTTGAGATTTGTTTTTTAAAATACATCAAACTCTACAATAATTGGTTTAATGCCATTTTCAAGATATAAACATGTAAGATGGATAAGTACCTCTAAATTTATTCCACCTCCAAACTGTATTTAACATAGGTTTACTCTAATTATATTTGTGAAGAGAACAAAAAAGACTTGTTAGAGAGAGACAGGGGGACAGGTCCCTTGTCTTCCTTATCTACAATTAATTATTAAAGTTTAGAAGGAATTTGCTGATTTTTGTCAAATTAATAGTTACCTCAGTATACTTTTTTCAACAACCAATATTTTTTTCCACTGAACTATTGCCACGTAGATTTTAAACATCCAACTTTTTTTCTATTACACTATATCCCATCCTAGTAGCTCTCTAAAAATACGGAAAGTACCCAAACGGTTAAGACGGTTAATTAGCGTTAGTTTGTCCGCGTTATGTTTTTTTGTTGTCTCAACAATGAAATCTTTTCTTATGGAGGCGAATTTGTAAATGCCAAGAAAAGCACGGCTGAAAAGTAGATCTGGTATTTACCATGTTATGATTAGAGGAATAAATAAACAAATTATCTTTGAAGAGGAAGAAGACAAACGAGTGTTTTTAGTGACGTTAAAAAAGTATAAAGACATTTGTAAATTTGAGCTATATGGTTATTGTTTAATGGATAACCATATCCATTTGTTGATCCGTGAGTTAGAAGAAACAATTTCAACTGTAGTTAAACGAATAAGCTCAAGTTATGTTTATTGGTACAATTTTAAGTATGAAAGAAAGGGTCATTTATTTCAGGAACGTTTTAAAAGTGAAACTGTGGAAGATAAACGATATTTTTTAACGGTCCTTAGATATATTCATCAAAATCCACAGAATGCGGGTTTGTCAAACGACATTTTTGATACTAAATGGACAAGTATAAATGAGTATATTAACAAATCAAAAATCGTCGATACTGATTACGCGCTTAATTTGTTTTCAAACAATCGGAACGAAGCACTCCGTTTGTTTATTGAATACAATAAAGAGACAAATGATGATGCATGTATGGAAGAAACTGATATGATTAGAGTACAGGACTTAGAAATTAAGAAATATTTATTGGACCATGGTATTGTTAATACAAATCAATTGCAGCAAATGAAAAGGGAAGATCGAGATGATTTCTTGCGAAAGCTTAAAAAGATAAATGGCGTGTCGATAAGGCAATTATCGCGTGTTACCGGTATTTCAAAGAATGTTATTGCACGGATTCGCTAGGATAAGACAAGGGACCTGTCCCCCCGTCCCTCTCCCCCCGTCCCTATAATAATACTAAAGTACTAGAAAAATATATCAAATGTGGAATTGTAGTTTTTACGAATATCTAGTTAAATTGAAGAAACGATGAAAATCGTTTTACCGGCAATTGGTTAGTGCATCTTCATTCGACCAGTTGCCGGTTTTTTATTGATAGATCTTTTACATATTTCGCTCAATAAGTATAATAACTGTAACTAGATAGGGGATAGGAGGGGATTAATATCACTAATGCGCATACGCAAAAGAAGGAAAAGCTCGCAAATATATACATGACTACTATTTCTACAATAGGTTTTCTTGCTCTTATAATATGTACCTATTACTTTCAAGTAAGTGAACAATTGGTTATTTTTTCTTTGCTAGTCTTATTTCTAGGAATTACTGAATACTATCCATTCCCAGTCTGGAGAGGCTATACTACGCTGAGTTTTCCGATTATTTTTACAATTGATCTAGTATATGGGTTACCTGTGATGGTAGTTGTCTATGCAGCGGTTGTCCTAATAATAAATATCTTACATAAACGACCTTTTAGAGTTATTGCATTTAATCCCTCCCAACTTATATTAAGTTATCTAGCAGCTAAAGGCGTATTATTAATTTTCTTTAGCTTGTATTCTGGTGAACACTCTATTTTCATTGATATTATCGTTATTACAATTCTTTTCTATATCATTAATAACTTATTAGTAGATATTGTGCTCATAATCCGGCCACAACCTTACCCTTTCACACTCTGGCGAAAAAAGACATTTACAGAAGGAATCAGTTTTCTATTTTCAATTTTCTACGTACTACTGCTTTTTATTTTAGGTGGGCAAAACCGTGGTATAATTGACGGCTTTTCTTTCTTTTTCTTCTTCTCACCTCTCATAGGACTATCATTACTAGGTGCGAGTAACTCCCGGTTACGAAAAGAAAAAAATCGATTGAAGACATTATTTAATATTTCAAAGCAATTAAATAAACGTTTACCCTCTAAAAACTGGATTGACTCATTGAAAAATAGTATTGAAGATCTCTTAGGTGTTGAGGCAACGATGTTGTGGATCAAAGAGGAGGGTAAATGGGAGTTAGTTCTAGCAGAAGGAGAAGTCATTGAGAGAGGACAAGAAATTGATTTTAAAATGATAGGGAAATCAACTGTTTTTCCAGATCATCGAAAAGAAGTAGGGCCACTAGCGACATATCTTGATGAAGGATTAAAAGCCTCTGTGTACGCTCCTCTCTATATTGAAGATGAACTTGTAGGGATGCTCGTAGTCGCAAAAACGAGAACACATAGCTTTAATGAGGAAGATGTCCAATTAATAAATGCCTTAGCCAATCAGCTGGCAGTTGTAGTGAAAACGAGATTATTAATCTCAGAACAAGAAAAACGAATTGTTCTAGAAGAAAGAAATCGGATTGCCCGTGAAATCCATGATGGCATTGCTCAAACTTTGGCTGGAGGCATTATGAAGCTTGAAACAGTAAAACGTAAATGGCAATTGGGACCTGAGCAATCATTAGTCACCATTGAGGATAGTCTGGAAAAATTGCGGCATAGTCTAAAAGAAGTTCGAGAAGTCATTTATGCTCTCAGGCCGTATCCAACCGAGCAAGTTAGTCTTCAAGACGCAATAAAAAAACGCATTTCAGTTTTGGTAGATGAGCACGGAAATATTATTTATTTTCATGTAGTTGGGAGTCCAGTCATACTTGAAAATGAAGTTGAGAAGGTAATGTTTGATACATTTCAAGAAAGTATTCAAAATGTCGTTAAGCATGCAAACGCAACTAAAATTGATGTGCAATTAAATTATCAAACTGAACATATAGTATTAAAGATTAAAGATAATGGAGTAGGTTTCTCGCTCATGGAAGCCATGATTAAAGCGAGAGATGGTACTCATTTTGGTATAATCAGTATGAATGAGGAGGCAAAAAAAATTGACGCCTCGTTACAAATTGAAAGTAGCCCAGGAGAAGGAACAGTCATTATGTTGAAGGTACCAAAACCATAGGAGAGGGGGACAAGAGCTTGATAACAGTGATGCTAATAGACGATCATACAGTGTTAAGGGATGGCTTAAAAAGTATTTTTGAAATGGAAGACGACATTCAAGTTATTGGTGAGGCTGAATCAGGAGAGGTTGCTTTAAGAGCGGTTCCAAGTTTAAAACCTGATGTCATCTTGATGGATATTAATTTACCAGATCATAACGGTGTAGAGTTAACAAGGAGGATTAAAGAAAATTACAAGGACATTAGGATCCTTATCTTAACAATGCATAGCCATGAAGAGTATTTTATGGCGGCCATCCGCGAAGGAGCAGATGGATACCTTCTCAAGGATGCTCCGTCAGAACAAGTTGTTGAAGCGGTAAGGATGGTTATGCGGGGGGAAGGTGTTATTCATCCGTCGATGACAAAGAAGCTTTTTACATTCCACCAGCAGCAAAGTTTGGGTTCTAAAGAGTCAGAACTTACGGAACGAGAGAAAGAAGTACTAGCATGTTTAGTTCGTGGCTTAAGTAATAAAGAGATTGCTGAACAGCTTTTTATTAGCGATAAGACCGTAAAAATTCATGTTAGTAAAATTTTCAAAAAGATAAATGTCAAAAGTCGTTCACAGGCTGTCATTCATGCTATACAGCATCAACTCGTACCAACTCCATAACTCTATAATACAAAGGTAGTAGTACATAACAGTACTTCTGCCTTTTTTATTTACAACTTGTGAGTAATAGTCTTGTTTGGAAATACAGGTGATAATGGTATTAATATTTAAAATATTTAGATTTTATAAAAGGAGGAAAATCAATGAAGAAAAAGTATTTATCCATCTTTATGATCTTGGTATTTTTAGTAACAGCCTTTGGGGCTAGCATACCAGGAAAGGCGAAAGCATCACTACTACGAGACGTTATTGACTTAGAGTTAAGGCAAGTATTAGCAACGGCGACGGCTCCACTAGAAGTTATTGTTACGTTTGCAGGAGATGGGGCGCCTACACTAGACAACCTTAGTCTCTTAAAAAAATTGGGAATTGAGACAGGAATAACTTTTCAAAATTTCCCTATTGCAGGGGTACTCGCAACTGCAAGCCAAATTGACTTACTTAGTAAGGAAAAAGATGTTCGATCGATATACTTAAACAGTAGAGTGAAATTTGAAAACGCAGAAGCAACAGCACTTACTGGGGTTGATAAGCTTAGAACTGACGATACACTTCGAAAGCTAAATGGTGGCCTGCCAGTTTCAGGTAAGGGAGTAGGCGTTGTTGTAAATGATAGCGGCGTTGATGGTACACATGAAGATCACAAATTTGGTAGTCATCTTGTTCAAAATGTATTAGCAGCAACTAATCTTAACTCATTAGTTGGTGTTTTGCCAGTAACGTATGTTGAAGGTGTTCCTAATACAGATAGTAGCTCTGGCCATGGTACCCATGTAGCTGGGATTGTAGGTGGAACAGGGGCTAAGTCAGGTGGAAAGCACGAAGGAGTTGCTCCAGGAGCGAATTTAATCGGTTATGGATCAGGTGCAGGTGTAGCTATATTAGATACGATTGGTGGATTTGATTATGCACTAACCAATCAGTTTAAATATGATATCCGAGTGATCACCAATTCTTGGGGAGCTACGAACGATATTGGAAGCGACTTTGATCCAAATCATCCTGTCAATGTAGCAACAAAAAAACTATATGACCGCGGAATTGTAACTGTATTTTCAGCAGGAAATTCAGGACCTGGGGATGGGACGATTACTGGTAATTACAAAAAAGCTCCATGGGTGATTACCGTAGCCGCAGGGACAAAACAAGGGAAACTAGCAAACTTTTCTTCTCGAGGACAAAAAGGAAAAGGTGGGACAGTAACGGTTGATGGAGAGATATGGCATTGGGAAGATCGCCCAACGATTACGGCTCCAGGACAAGATATTGTTTCAACTAGAGTCGTTTCACCAACATCTGCGTTGGGAGCACAAAAGGATTTAGAGCTAATCGACTTAGCGTATTTGCCGTACTATACAACGATGAGTGGGACATCAATGGCTGCACCGCATGTCGCTGGGATTGTTGCCTTACTTTTAGAGGCTAATCCAACGTTATCGCCACTAGAAGTAAAACAAATTATTGAGGGTACTGCCACTAATATGCCTGGATATGAAGCTTGGGAAGTTGGTGCAGGGTACGTGAATGCACATGCAGCTGTTGATCAAGCGCTTACTGGGAAAAAGTATGGGCAAACGTTGAATATGAAACAAGTTTTTCATTCAAGTGTTTCAATGGAAACAACAACTGAACCTTTCTCAATGAGCTATACACCACTACTAGGAAGCAGCTTCACATTTGATGTTGAAACAGGAGTAACAGAATTAGTAGCTCGCATTAATGCAAGAGGATTACTTGGGGAAACAGGGAATCCAATTCGTTTGACGTTAGTTGATCCAAACGGTGAACAATATAGTTCAGGCATCCCATTATTATTCACTTTATCACCGAATCGAACGGTTCAAGTAGCTGGACCAACACCAGGAAAATGGACACTAAAACTAGATGGCTTAAACGGTATTAGTTTACCAGAGACGATTCAAGGTGAATTAACCTTTAATAAAGCAGGACAATTCTCAGGTTTAAATGATATCACTAACCATCCAGCTGAAGCTGCAATAAAGGTGGGGGTTACCAACCGACTCCTTGATGGATACCAT
This sequence comes from Anaerobacillus alkaliphilus, assembly GCF_004116265.1. Lineage (NCBI taxonomy): Bacteria > Bacillati > Bacillota > Bacilli > Caryophanales > Bacillaceae > Anaerobacillus > Anaerobacillus alkaliphilus. Next base: position 146,844 of record NZ_QOUX01000039.1, read on the forward strand.
AATGGGCAGTACCGTCCTGATCGAAAGTTATCTAGAGCAGAATTGGCTCAGTTTTTAGTAATGGGTGCTGGTATTCGCCAGAGTTTAACTGATAATTCCACTAATCCGTATGTTGACTCAGTTCTTGCCAAAGGTGCTGCACTTCAGGATGTTTATCAGGTCAATGATGGTGTCATGCGTTTAGCCGGAAATGGGAGTTTTAACCCGAGTGGATCAGTGACTAGAGCGGAATTAGCTTATTCATTGGTTCAAAGTTTAGGATTACAGGAGCAAGCTAGAAGCTTTACTGGCGATGTTACTGTTCATTATGGTGACAAACGAATTAAGATTGAAGATGCTAACCAAATTCCAGCAGATTTACGAGGCTACGTCCAACTGGCCCTTGATTTAAACATATTAAATGCAACATTTTCAGTAAGCCAAGGTAGATTTGATCTGTTTCCAACTATTCATGCAGCATTTAAACCAGAAGAAACCATTACTCGTGGAGATTTTGCTGTAGCTATTACGAGGTATTATGCAACATATTTGCAATAGAATAGTCTTTAAAAGTATCAAGCCTTTTGGTTTGGTACTTTTTTGTGTGGAGTGGTTAGGAGGAATAGTTAATAGCATGCACTTTTAGGGGTGAAGATTAGAAAAAGGTAACGCAAGGAGCTCTATCGTTCCCTTTAAGTAGTGAAGGTTATGACAAAGGTAACGCAAGGAGTTCTAGCGTTCCCTTTAAGTAGTGAAGGTTATGACAAAGGTAACGTAAGGAGTTCTATCGTTCCCTTTAAGTAGTGAAGGTTTTGAAAAAGGAAACGCAAGGAGCTCTATCGTTCCCTTTATGAGGTGAAGGATATGAAAAAGGAAACGCAAGGAGCTCTATCGTTCCCTTTATGAGGTGAAGGTTTTGACAAAGGTAACGTAAGGAGTTCTATCGTTCCCTTTAAGTAGTGAAGGATATGAAAAAGGTAACGCAGTGAGCTCTATCGTTCCCTTTCTGAGGTGAAGGATGTGAAAAAGGTAACGCAAGGAGCTCTAGCGTTACCTTTATGTGGTGAAGGAAATGAAAAAGGTAACGCAAGAAGCTCTATCGTTCCCTTTCTGAGGTGAAGGTTATGAAAAAGGAAACGCAAGGAGCTCTAGCGTTCCCTTTATGTGGTGAAGGATATGAAAAAGGTAACGCAAGGAGCTCTATCGTTCCCTTTATGAGGTGAAGGTTTTGAAAAAGGAAACGCAAGGAGTTCTAGCGTTCCCTTTATGATGTGAAGGTTTTGAAAAAGGAAACGCAAGGAGCTCTATCGTTCCCTTTAAGTAGTGAAGGTTATGAAAAAGGAAACGCAAGGAGTTCTAGCGTTCCCTTTATGATGTGAAGGTTTTGAAAAAGGAAACGCAAGGAGCTCTATCGTTCCCTTTAAGTAGTGAAGGTTATGAAAAAGGAAACGCAAGGAGCTCTATCGTTCCCTTTAAGTAGTGAAGGTTATGAAAAAGGAAACGCAAGGAGTTCTATCGTTCCCTTTATGTAGTGAAGGTTATGAAAAAGGAAACGCAAGGAGTTCTATCGTTCCCTATCTGAGGTGAAGGTTATGAAAAAGGAAACGCAAGGAGCTCTATCGTTCCCTATCTGAGGTGAAGGATGTGAAAAAGGAAACGCAAGGAGCTCTATCGTTCCCTTTCTGAGGTGAAGGATGTGAAAAAGGTAACGTAAGGAGCTCTATCGTTCCCTATCTGAGGTGAAGGTTATGAAAAAGGAAACGCAGTGAGCTCTATCGTTCCCTTTATGTGGTGGAGGATATGAAAAAGGTAACGCAAGAAGTTCTAGCGTTCCCTTTAAGTAGTGAAGGTTATGAAAAAGGAAACGCAGTGAGCTCTATCGTTCCCTTTATGAGGTGGAGGATGTGAAAAAGGAAACGCAGTGAGCTCTATCGTTCCCTTTATGAGGTGGAGGATGTGAGAAAGGTAACGCGAGGAGCTCTATCGTTCCCTTTATGTGGTGAAGGAAATGAAAAAGGAAACGCAAGGAGCTCTATCGTTCCCTTTATGAGGTGAAGGTTTTGAAAAAGGAAACGCAAGGAGCTCTATCGTTCCCTATCTGAGGTGAAGGATGTGAAAAAGGAAACGCAAGGAACTCTAGCATTCCCTTTATGTGTGGAAAGGAATGAAAAAGGTAACGAAAGCTCACGGGAACGCTCTTTCACCTAGACGCAACCAAAACAACTACTCCCAATACGCCATTTGTACGATGGAAAATAGTACGGATGCAAAGGAGATTACAACCTTTGTGGAATAGTTAGAAATCTCTGAATTTTAGATAATAAGGGTAGTAAGAAAATATCTTGATAAAGGGGAAAAGAGAATGAGAAAACGTTTTTTGCAATTTCTAATAGCTTTATTGGTAATTACACCATTATTGAGTTTCAACGCTAGTCAAACAAACGCCATCGGAGGTTTATTGAAAGGCACGATAGGTGCAATTAAAACAACGATTGATCCCGAACTAGAGAAACTACTTAATACCGATTTAGGAATAGCAGAAGTAATTGTAACATTTCACGGTAATGGTCCAGCAAATCAACAACAAATATCCTTACTTCAAAAGTTAGGCATTAACGATGCTTTACTTATGAAAAACTTACCTATCGCAGGTATGTTAGCAACAAAAAAACAAATTGAAGAACTTGCTAAGAACAGCGAAGTACGCTCAATCTACTTAAATACTAAACTAGAATACTATAACGCTGAGTCAACAGATATTACGGGAGTTAACAAAGTACGTACGGATGACCAGATGCGAAAACAAAATGGTGGTTTTCCTGTTTCGGGTAAAGGGATAGGTGTTGTCATCAATGATAGTGGCGTGGATGGCACACATGATGATCACAGGTTTGGTGATAACTTAGTCCAAAACGTAATGGGGACAACAAACTTAAATGCCTTAAGTGGTCTTCTTCCAGTCACATATGTAGAGAATGTAATTAATACAGATACAAATTCAGGCCATGGAACTCACGTAGCAGGAACAGTTGGAGGTACGGGTGCTAAATCTGGAGGGAAATACGAAGGTGTTGCTCCGGGCGCAAATCTTATTGGTTACGGTTCGGGTGGAGCGTTATTTATCCTAGATGGTATTGGTGGATTTGATTATGCTATTACAAATCAAGCAAAATATGGAATTCGTGTGATAACAAACTCTTGGGGATCTTCTGGAAACTTTAACCCAGATCACCCAATAAACATCGCTAGTAAGAAAGCTTATGATCGCGGGATTGTCGTTTTATTTGCAGCAGGTAACGAAGGACCTTCAGAAAATACTCACAATCCATATGCAAAAGCCCCTTGGGTAATTTCTGTTGGAGCAGGAGTTAAGGATGGATCGCTAGCGAACTTTTCATCTCGAGGAACGAAAGGAGTAGGTGGCACGTTCACAATCGACGGAAAAGAGTGGACTTGGAAAGATGAGCCTACAATTACTGCACCTGGTGTAGACATTATTTCTACAAGAGTTATTGCTCCACTGTCGGCTCTTTCAGCAGATAAGGACTTAGAATTAATTGATTTAGCTTACTTACCATATTATACGTCAATGAGCGGTACTTCAATGGCGACACCACACGTGGCAGGGATCGTTGCTTTAATGCTTGAAGCTAATCCACTTCTGTCACCAGCGGAAGTAAAAGACATCCTACAAAGAACAGCAACAAACATGCCTGGACGTGAAGCATGGGAAGTTGGAGCAGGTTACGTAAATGCTTATGCAGCATTAGAAGAGATTTTTTTTTACACAAATCAGTATGGGAAAACAGTAAATAGTTTTCAAACTTTTCATAGTAATGTAGATGTATCGGTAGATAGAATGCCATTTTCTGTTTCCTATAACCCAGTAACACTAAGCTCTAATTACACCGAATTTGACGTTCAACCAGGAACATCAGGAGTAGTAGCTCAAGTTGATGGAAAAGGAATAATGAGTGAAACAGGAAATCCTATAAATTTAGTATTAATTGCACCAGATGGTACTGAAGTAAGTTCTGGAGTTAGTTTATTATTTCGACTAGAATTTACAAGAACAGTATCAGTGAGTAGTCCTCAACCTGGTACGTGGAAAGCTGAAATTCGGGGATTGCGTGGAAATGAATTAAATCCTATTGGTATTGGTTTGCCAGAAGAAGTGAGTGGGACATTGTCATTTTCTAAGGTTGCTGGTTTCACAGGATTAGCTGACATTGCAGGTCATCCTGCAGAAAATGCTATAAAACTAGGGATTAATGAACGACTGTTTGATGGCTTTTCAAACGGAAGATTTTCACCTGATGCAAAATTAGAAAGAAAAGATTTAGCTAAATATTTAGTTATGGGAGCTGGAATACGACAATCGCTTAAAGAAAGCTCACTTACGGATGTTTCTGGAGCAGACCTGCCTTACGTTAAAGCAGTAGTTGCAAGAGGAGGGGCTCTCCGTGATGGTAAGCAACTAAATAACGGTGTAATGCTTACGAGTAGTGGAAAGTTTAATCCGAAAGGTTCAGTTTCTCGCGAAGAACTTTCCTACGCGCTTGTCCAAAGCTTTGGGTTACAACAAATGACACAAGGCCATAAAGGTGACGTCACCGTTCAATATGGAAATGAGCGTTTGGTCCTTGAAGACCAGCACCTTATTTCACCAGAATTAAAGGGGTATGTTCAAGTGGCGTTGGACTTAAATATCATGAATGCCTATTTTACAATATCGCAAGGTAAATACGATCTTGAACCTACTGTACATGCAAGCTTCAAAGCAAACGACGTAGTGACAAGAGGAGATTTTGCTGTAGCGATGACAAGGTTTTTCAATGCCTATTTAAAATAATGAGGTAGGTTCCTTGTCCCTTCCTATCCTTCTCCAAAAACCTAGAGTGCCAAAACTCTAGGTTTTTTAGATTGCTTAGAATAGGACAGAGGGACAGGTCCTCTGTCCCAGTTGGTATATAGGACAAGGGACCTGTCCCTCTGTCCTCTCCCTCTGTCCTCCCTCTGTCCTCATTTTGTCCCTATTGTCCTATTTATTCCTTTTATTTTCCATGAAAAGGTGATATTATATAGGAAATTAGAATTATCCATGACCTTGGAGGAAGATTATGAATAGTGATATAGACCCACTATATGATAAAACAACAAAATGCTTACTATGCGATCATAAATTTCATACAAAGAAGGTTCGTTCAAGGTTTTCTCTAGCACGTAGTATGGAGACTGATTTCTTTACGGAGTATATCCATGATACAAATGGGAAAAATATAAATCCTTTGCTATATTATGTAAACGTCTGTCCGTCATGTGGATATTCTTATTCAGATGAGGCGAATACTTATTTTCTAAGTGGAACGAAAGAAGCAATTATGGAGAAGATTACAACACACTGGAAGGGTCAAGATTACTTTTGTGATGTTCGAAATAAAAAAGTAGCAATTGATTCTTATAAATTAGCAATTCTAGCAGGGAGTATTAAAAAGGAACGCCCTATTGTAATGGCGGGTTTACATATGAGGTTGTCATGGATCTATCGTACGCTTGAAATGACAGAGGAAGAAACACGGTTCAAAGGATATGCCTTAGAGCAGTATGAGAAGTCATATTTTCAAGGAGATTTTCAAAATTCATCAATGTCTGCAATTCGTCTAAGCTATTTAATTGGTGAATTACACCGTCAGTTTGGAAATTTTCAAAAGGCCAGTCAGTTCTTTTCAAAGATTATACATATCAAACAGCCGATGAAAGACCGACTATTCATTGAACTGGCAAGAGACCAGTGGTATGATATGGCAAAAGTAAACAGAGCAAAAAAAGTGTAACAAGACACGGAGGCTATATGAATTTATCGGAATTTGTGCAAGTGGCTACTAAGAACATTGTTCAATTTAATCCACATAACATGGATCATCTAAAGGAATTAACTAGATTAGCGATTGATCAATTTCAACTAAAGAGTATTGTTAAAAAAGAAGAAGGTTCTGAATACTTATATTTAGCTTCAATGGCAGAGGAAAATATTCTTGCCAAAATTTTAGAACTAGCTAGCGGTAAAGAAATTAGCCTAGAAGCCATCTATAACAGTCAAATCATTAGAAAACATTAGGAAACCGAGTGCGAACAAAATCGTTCTCGGTTTCTTTTTAGTAGAGAAAAAGCGATTCTAATTTGAGGAATATATGTGGTATACATTATAAAAGATTAGTAACTATAATAGATTAATACGAAAAAAGATTAGATGGAGTTTATATGAAATGAATGAACAGTACTATGAGAAGTTATTAAATATTAATACAAGCGCAGAAGCTAGTCGTGTGCAAAAATCGTTTCATTATCATCGCTATGAGCCCACTCCTTATAGTGCACTTGAGGTTTTATTTCGAGAGTACGAATTAAACAGTAGTGACCGGATCGTAGATTTTGGTTGTGGAAAAGGTCGATTGAACTTTTTAATTAAACGTTTATTTAATTCTTCGGTGGTCGGGGTTGAAATGAATGAGCTATTTTACAAAGCGGCCCTTGAAAATCGCCGTAGTTACTTAGAAAAAGACAAGCAAGCCGGGGAGAAGATCCAATTTTATTGCGGTCTAGCAGAAGAATATATAGTGAACCCCTTAGATAATTGTTTTTATTTCTTCAATCCTTTTTCAATCCAGGTATTTATCAAAGTAATCAATAATATTCTTACTTCTGTTGAGGAAACAAGCCGAACAGTGGAAATTGTCTTATATTATCCTTCGGAGGATTATATTTATTATTTGGAGAACTATACATCATTTGTTTTGAAAAAAGAGGTGAGGTTAGAAGAGTTGTATGAGCAAAACCCAAATGAGAGATTTTTAATTTATCACCTAACATACTAAAAAACACAAGGCTCATATTGAACCTTGTGTTTGCTATTTACTGCATGCTTAAAGCTAATATTCGGGAAGCAATGACAGCAAATTGTGCTCTTGTAATTTCTCCTGCAGGTTGATAGCTACCGTTAGAGAAGCCACGGATTAGGCCGTTTGAGGCTACGACTTGAATGTGGTCATAGGCCCAGTGGTTTGAGGCGACGTCTGTAAATGGTACATTGCCTTGTTTTTCTAAGTGAAATGCTAGTGCGAGAACTTTTGCTGCTTGAGCACGAGTTAGAGGCGCATTCGGATGGAACATCTCGCCATTACTAAACACTCCTACATCAGTTAAGGCCGCAATCGCCATATATGCTGGATGTTCAGCAGGAACGTCTTTAAAATCTGGTGCTTTTGGAACATCTTGTTTCATAGGTACAAATTTGACTAAAGCCATAGCTGCTTCTGCACGGGTAAGAGCTTGGTTTGGATAAACGAAACCATCTTCAGAAGGAACTAACAGGCCGTTTTGAACGGCTCCATATAATGCTGTAGCTGCCCAATGATTTTCAGGGACATCAGCTAGCGTAAACTTAGGAGCGTTAAATACTTTTAAAAACTGCTCAGCCATTGATTTATAACCGTCTTCAGATGGGTGGATATCAACTGGATTAGGCAAGTAAAGCTTACCTTTATCACCAAAATCAATGTCAATATATGTAGCACCTGTTTGTTGGACTGCTAATTTAATCGTAGTATTTAAAGCGTTTGTAGCTTCAGCTAACATTTTTTGTAGAGTGCCCTCAGCATGTGGAAACGCAAATGGATATCCAAACACATAGACATCAGCTTCTGGTGAGATTGTTTTAATACCAACTACGATTTGTGCAAGCTGCTTCCCCATTTCTTCCAAGGCGGCTGGGACTTTTGTAAAATCTACATTCACATTTCCCGTTGCCTTATCTATGGAAACTAAATTAAGAACATCGTTCCCACCAATTGATAGTGTCACAAAGTTGGAGTTTTTTATAGCAGCCATTACTTTTTCATCCTTGAGTTGTAACAAGACATCGGTTGTCTTCGCTCCATTCTTGGCAAAATCCTTTGTGTAAGAAGCGAGTTTCCCTTGAGCCTCTAAATATCCTGCAATCACATCGTTATAGCCTTTCCCCGCTGATAAATCATAAAGAGTTCCTGCTGCATAAGAGTCTCCTAAAGCAACAAAATGGATGTTCTTTTCAGTGTCTGTGGCATGAACTGATAAAGCTAGAGTAGACCACAGCAAAAGTACAGTTAGTAATACAGATAATCGTTTAAACAGTGTTCGATTCATTTTATCCCTCCAAAAAATTGAATAGCTACACCATAAAAATATGTCTGCAATTACAATACATTCCATAGTGAACAAAATAATTATGTCTAGTGTCCTATATGACAAATGTCATGCAACTGTATGACGTTTATGCCTTATAGAAATCAAGAATATTTTCTATACTAAAGACAGTGAATATATTGTTTATTAGTGTTTAATTGAAGGGAGTTTTAGAAAATGAGTGTAGCGAAAATAACAGAACTTAAAAAAGAAATGGCTCCATATGAAAAAATCGATATAAAAGCTAGTATCATTCAAATACTAAATACACTTGGACCGTTGGTATTATTGTGGGTCGGAGCATATTTAAGCCTATCTGTGTCTTACTGGCTTACATTACCACTTGCTATTTTAGCAGCAGGTTTTATGGTTCGAACGTTCATTTTATTCCATGATTGTTGTCATCAATCGTTTTTCAAAAGTAGAAAAGCGAATGATATCTTAGGAACAATTACCGGAGTTTTAACACTTGTACCGTATCAACAATGGAAGCATACGCACACTGTTCATCATGCAACGAGTGGAAACTTAGATAAACGTGGTACTGGTGACATGTGGGTACTTACGGTTGAAGAGTACAAGGCTGCTTCGCTATGGAAGAAAATTTCTTATCGCGTTTATCGTAATCCATTTGTCATGCTGATCATTGGACCAGTTGCTATTTTCTTATTGGAATATCGCTTTAACCGTAAAGGTGCGAAAAGGAAAGAAAGAATTAATACGTATGTAACAAATGTATCCATCGTTGCCCTTTATTCAATTATGTGTTGGTTAGTTGGCTGGCAAGCATTTGTAATGATCCAAGGGCCGATCTTTTTTGTAGCTGGGTTACTTGGGATTTGGTTATTTTATGTACAGCATCAGTTTGAAGATTCTTACTTTGAAAATGAAGAAGAATGGACGTATATCCAAGCTGCTGTTGAAGGGAGTTCTTATTACAAACTTCCAAAGGTATTGCAGTGGATTACTGGGAATATTGGGTTTCACCATGTGCATCACTTAAGCCCAAGAGTGCCTAATTATAATTTAGAAAAAGCCCATAATGCTTCAGAGGATTTAAAAAAGGCAACAACTGTTACGATTAGTACAAGTTTTAAATCATTGAATTACCGTTTATGGGATGAGAAAAATAAGAAATTCATTCATTTCAAAGAGCTTAAGAATTATGTAAATGAGCCAACCAAAAAAACGGTAGAACTTGCGAGAAAAGTTAATTAGTCATATTATGGTAATATAATGGTATTGGTAAGAAGGGGAGAAAAAACATGAAAAAATGGAATCAGAAGGTTCGGAAAAACACAGGTCTTAGCCCCTATGTTTGGATCGTGTTTTACATTCTCCCTTTTTATTTTATTTTCCAAGCTTCATCTACACCTCAAATAGTGTCTGGAATCATTATGATTGCCGGGTTCCTGATATGTTACGTGCTATCCTTTACATCTAGAGGATGGCTTATCTATTTGGGGACGGGTATTCAAATAGCCATTTCGACAACGATGAGTTTGTTGTTTGGCTATATTTATTTCTTTTTATTTTTAGCGTTTTTTATAGGGAATTTGAAAAATAAAGTGGCCTTTATCATTTTTTATATTATTTTACTTATTAGTACCTTTGGTAGTATCTACTATGGGTTTGTTACAGTTCATTACCGAGAGCTAATTACACAACTACCGTTTGTTGTTCTAAGTGTTATTGCTGTCATACTCCTTCCTGTGAGTACGTATGATAGAAATAAAGAGGACGAACTTCAAGGTCAGTTGGAGGATGCGAATAAACGAATTTCTGAATTAGTAAAGCTTGAGGAACGTCAGCGTATTTCCCGTGATTTACATGACACGCTCGGACAAAAGCTGTCACTAATTGGCTTGAAAAGCGACCTAGCTAGCAAGTTAATTAATAAAAATCCGGCACAAGCTCGCTTGGAAATAAAAGATGTGCAAATAACAGCTCGAATTGCTTTAAAAGAAGTTCGTGAACTAGTCACGCAAATGCGTGGTACTAAGCTTGAGGATGAAGTGTTTCGAGTCGAACAAATCTTGAAAGCAGCGGGAATAGATTTTAACCTTGAAGGAAGTCCAAGGCTAACAAACACATCATTAATTGCTGAAAACGTTGTAAGTATGTGCTTAAAAGAAGCGGTAAACAATGTCGTCAAACATAGCAACGCTAAAATGTGTTCATTAATTATTGAGCAACTAAAGACAGAACTATTGGTAAAAGTAAAAGACAATGGGGTTGGAATTGGTAATTCACTGCAAAATATGAGTGGAAATGGTTTGCAAGGAATGAAAGAGCGGCTTGAATTCGTTAATGGAAGCCTAGAAATTGCATCTGTACAAGGGACTACTCTTATTATTAAAGTACCAAATGCATACAAACAAACGGAAGAGGAGGTGTAGCTTATGATTCGAATTGTCATTGCCGAGGATCAAAAAATGTTACTAGGAGCTCTTGCAGCTTTACTAGATCTTGAAGAGGATATGACTGTTGTCGGTAGAGCAGGCAATGGGGAAGAAGCAGTCAAATTAGTTCACCAACTCAAACCGGATGTATGTATCATGGACATTGAAATGCCTGCAAGAACGGGCTTAGAAGCAGCTGAAGAACTAAAGGGATTTGGTTGCAAAGTGATTATACTAACTACTTTTGCGCGCCCAGGTTATTTCGAACGAGCACTAAAGGCAGGTGTAAATGGCTACATGCTAAAAGATAGCCCGAGTGATGACCTGGCGAGTGCCATTCGCAGTGTAATGGATGGAAAACGAATTTATGCTTCGGAATTAGTAGATGAAGTATATAGTGAAGAAAATCCACTAACCGAGCGGGAAAGCGAAGTCCTTTTGTTAATGTCAGAAGGAAAGAGCACAAAAGAAATTGCTAATACGCTTTTTATTACAACTGGAACCGTTAGAAACTATATATCTTCTATTCTAGATAAACTAGATGTGAGTAACCGAATAGAAGCTATTACCCGATTTAAAGATAAGGGATGGTTCAAATGAAAGAAACGACAAACCACTTCATAGGAAGAGGTTTGTTTTTTTGTAATTATGATAGTTTGTTAATATATGTAATAAAACCATCTAAAGATGGTTTTATTACATATGCTGGAATATTATCTTCTTGAATTATAAAAGGTACACGCTAGTCTAGGCGTGTACCTTTTGTGATTTTTAATTTTCACTTTGAGTGCGTTCTTTGCCTTTTTCAGTAACGGCAAAGCCACGAGTCAGTGTTTTAATTTGTTCAACCTTACGGAAACGGAGGGCTGACCAATCTTCGTCGACTGCAATTTGTCGGACAGGTTCATAACCTTCCTCAGCAAGTAGGGTAGCAACTGTATCACGGCTACAGTCAGATCCTTTAATGGTTTTTGATGATTTTTTTGGATAACAAAGCCAGAGTAAACCATCTTCTTTCACCACAGCCGCAGCCTGTTTTCCAAACGTTCTAATTTCTTCGTTTGAGGTGCCAAATACTTGAACAAAGTGATATGTATCAAGAGTAGCTTCTCTGTGAACTTCTCCAAGAAAAGTGGTGCTGACCTCCTCGTAAGATTTAGGTGCGTTTAGGATTAAAACCGCTTGTCCTTGATCTTTGAACTGCAACTTTTTAACAACTGAATGTAGTTCATTCATTACCAACAGTCCTTTCATTAGCTATTAAACCTACTATACATAATTTACTACTAGTGACACAAGTGAGATTGTAAGAGCGGTTTTCCAAAGTCTCGAACCTCAAGAACGTTTTCAAAACATCTATTATTTTCTCCCTCTAGTAAAAAAGAATTATATTTTTCATTTTGCCACATATAATTTACCAACTTGGTTAATTCCGAGAAAGTATATTAAAAAGTAGGGGGTAATACTTTGAAAAGGTATAGTTTATTGTTGGTATTGCTATTGGCAGTTGGAATGGTACTAGCTGCATGTGGCTCTTCAAATTCAGGTAGTGATGGTGAGTGGGTAAGTGATGTAACCATCTTAACAGGTGGAGAGCAGGGGGTATATTTCCCGCTTGGTGGTGCTATGGCACGTATCATCAGTGAAAATGTTGATGGAGTTACAGCTACTGGAGTAGTCAGTGGTGCGTCGGTTGTAAACAGTAATGACATTAATGATGGGAAAGCAGAATTAGGTTTAGTGCAAAATGATATTGCTTTTTACGCACACGAAGGTTCAGCGATGTTTACGGAAGTAACGAATAACTTTTACGGAGTAGCAACACTGTATCCGGAGGTTGTTCAAATCGTAACTTCAGCTGATAGTGGTATTGTAACAGTAGAAGATTTAAGAGGTAAACGTGTTGCTGTAGGTGACCAAGGTTCAGGTACTGAAGCAAATGCGAAACAAATCCTAGAAGTCCATGGAATTACCTATGATGACTTAAATATTGAGTTTATGAGTTTTGGTGACGCATCCGGTGGTATCCAAGATGGGAACATTGATGCAGCGTTTATTACGGCTGGTACGCCAACGGGGGCAATCGAAGCTCTAAAAGCTAGTAGAGAAGTACGCATTGTTAGCATTAGCCCTGACAAGATTAAAGAACTAACGGATAAATATCCATACTACACTCACTTTGATTTACCAAGCAGTGTTTATGGAACAAGTAGCGATGCTACAACTGTTGCGGTTCAAGCAATGATCATTGCGAGCAAATCTTTATCAGATGATCAAGTCTATGCAATGACAAAAGCGATTTTTGAGAACCTAGATGTAATAGAAGCAACTCATGCTCGTGGTAAGGATATTACTCTTGGGACGGCTTTGGATGGTATGTCAATTGAGCTTCACCCAGGAGCAAAACGTTATTTTGATGAAGCAAAGTAAGATAGGAGAAAGGGCATTGCAAGTTTGCAATGTCCTTTTCAAACAAAAGAAACTAGTATTCGGTCTACTTTTCATATGTCTGTGTCTGTTTCTAGTATTGCTACCTCGTAATCATGAAGTATTAGTCATCGAAGAAGCTAAGACTGGAAACATTCTGTGGGCACATGAAATAAGCAGAGATGAATGGTTTCACCACCAATACATTCATTCTGTTGAAAAGTCACTAGTAATTGAAAAATTTAAGCTCGGCTATTCTGGAACGATTTTTGCAATGGAAAGCTGGACAAGGTCATTTGGCGCGGGATTGCCTTACGAACTAAAAGGAGACCTCGAAATGAAGGATGGTTTTTATATCCTGAAAAACATCTATGATCCAATTGATGTTCTTCATATGCAACCTTCTCATTTACAGATGCATACGTTTCATTTTCGTGAGACTGAAATCGTCCTATCCGAACCACCATTTTCAAGAACACACATTAAGTTTTATGTGAAAAATATGAGCTGGCCTGAGTTTATGTTAGTAAAGCGAAAGAAAGGAGCGGTGTGATGAGTAAGGAAAAACAAGAAGTATCCAATCCATTAGAGCTAGAGGGCAGTGATCGTCATCTAGTGGGTAAATGGGCGGTTATTATATTGATTGTCAGTTTAATTATGTCAGGATATCATTTTTATACGGCTGGCTTTGGACTCCAAGTGTCGACGAGGACGCATTTAATTTTCCATTTAACAATAGGGTTAACCCTTGTATTTCTTATGTATCCGATAAGAAAAGGGCTAAAGCAGACGAAAATCCCATGGTATGATTTTTTACTAGCTTTGCTCGTTGCTTTCGTTGGGTTTTACATTATTCAAAATCAACAATCTCCATCAATCTTAAGTGCTAGGCCAACAACCTTAGATGTTTCGGTTGGTGTTGCACTCGTACTTTTGGTGCTTGAGGCTACGAGAAGGGTTGTCGGAAAACCGCTTGTTATTATCGCGAGTGTGTTTATTGGTTACTATTTCCTAGGGGCTTATATGCCTGGTGCCTTCCGTCATGTTCGAGCTGATTTTGAACGGTTTTTTTATGAGATGACCTATACGACTGCAGGGATATTTGGTACACCGATTAGTGTATCTGCTACCTACGTGTTTATCTTTATCTTATTTGGCGCCATTTTGGAATCAACTGGGGCAGGTAAAATGTTTATTGATCTTGCATTAAGGGCATTCGGTAAATACAAAGGCGGACCGGCAAAAGCTGCAGTAGTTGCAAGTGGTATGTTGGGAAGTATCTCAGGAAGCTCTACAGCGAATGCAGTGACAACAGGTACGTTTACAATACCATTAATGAAAAAGGTTGGCTTTAAACCACATGTTGCAGGTGGGGTTGAGGTAGCTGCTTCATCAAGTGGACAATTTTTGCCTCCAGTCATGGGTGCAGCAGCATTCTTAATGATTGAATACACAAATATACCTTATGTAGAAATTATTAAAAGTGCATTAATTCCAGCAATTCTTTGTTATGTAGCGATCCTAATAATGGTCCACTTAGAAGCTTCGAAAAATAATATTAGAGGTCTGAAAAAAAGTGAATTGGTTTCATCAAGAAAAACATTGCTTCAGCAAGGGTATTTGATTTTACCAATTTTCGTTTTACTGTATTTTCTGATTAAAGGATTTACTGTACCAAATTCAGCATTTTTCTCTATTGTTGTCATATTAGTATTAGCGTTTTTTGCCCACCGATTTAAAGAGAATATTGGGAGAAGTTTATTATACGCTGGAATTTTAATTGCTTTTGCGTTTAGTCTTCAATATATCATTTTGTTTATAAATCAGTTTTTAAGTCGGGATATACTCTGGAGAAACGAAATTCCATTTTTAGTCGTCATTAGTTTAGTAATTGCCAGTCTATTTGCGGTAGGTCAGAAAAAATTAAAGGTAGAGTCTGCTCCTGTTCGTTATGGCGTAACAGAATTAATAAGAGGTTTTGAACTAGCTGCTCGTAACTCATTAGCAGTAGTTGTTGCTTGTGGTACGGCTGGGATATTAATAGGGGTTGTAAATTTAACAGGATTATCTCTGAAACTATCAAACATGATCATATCGTTCTCAGGAAGCGTAACGGCCATGCTACCAAGTTTCTTAGTGTTTGATAACACCCAGTTGTATTTTGCATTAATCTTGACTGTATTTGCATGTTTAATCTTAGGATTAGGATTACCGACGACAGCCACTTACGTTATCTTAGCGGCAATGGTTGCTCCGGCATTAGTAGGTTTAGGTGTACCTCTTCTTGCTGCACATCTATTTGTCTTATATTATGGAGTATTAGCAGATGATACACCTCCAATTAACTTACCAGCTTATGCAACAGCAGGAATAGCCAAAGCTGAACCAATCCGAACAGGTATCCAAGGCTTTAAATTCGACTCAGGTGCGTTACTGTTGCCTTTTGCATTTGCCACAAATCCAACAATATTATTGTTAAACCCTGATGCTACTTGGATTGACGTAACTTTAAACATCTTTACAGCGTTAATAGGGATCATTGCGTTTGCCTCATTTATTCAACAGTGGCTAATCGTAAAATATGCTTGGTTTGAGCGCATTGGTGCCTTAGTAGCAGCTCTTGTTTTAATACATGGACATTGGGTGACAGATATAACAGGGATCACAATCCTAGTGCTACTTGTAATTTCACAATATATACGAGCAAAAAAAGCAGGGAAAATAGGAAATAAAACCGAGGTTGGGTGCCAGGCACCATAAATGGACAAAAACGTTAAGGTGTCCACTTGGAATGGACAATGAAGGTTTTTAAAAGCTTGAGTCAATTAGAATTTAAACAAAATTCTAGTGAACACCCCATTTTGAAAGAGCATATTCTGTAGAGAATTGACTTTATATTAGCCGGGGGTGGTTATGTTTTGCTTTCTCTTGAAGAACTTCAAGATCCATTGTCTGAAGAAAGCCTAGAAATACAATATGCAATTTTAAATTCTGACCCATATTTCTTACAGCATGCAGAAGGGAAAATAGAAATACCAAAAGTACAAATCATACAGGAAAACCTAGAATATTTGTCTTTAGGTGCAAAATTTTATTTTCTTAAGAAATCAACGGAGATTGTTGGGTTAGCGCATTATGTTCCATATAATCCTTACGATCATACATTATGGCTGAGTTTATTTATCATAGATAAAGCCTATCAAAAAAATAAACTTGGCTATAAAGGGTATCTATTATTTGAAGATTTCTTAAGAGAGAAACATAACGTAGACAAAATAAGGTTATGTGTTCAAGTTCAGAATAAGCGGGGCGCAAGGTTCTGGGAGCAAAATGGCTATAAAAAAGTAATGTCTACCATTGACCAAAAGAACCTTCACATTGATATCTACGACAAAATATTTTCATAGACTAGCACAATCTATTAAAGAGATGTGCTAGTTTTTTTGTCGAAAACTAGATTGTTGTAAATTTTCTGAATATAAATTATAATTCGAATATATTTTAAAATTATCTGAAAAAAGGAGGTTTTTTCATGGAGGAACTAGTAGGTTGGTTAAATGGTATTCTGTGGAGTCAGCCAGTTATTTATGCTATTTTGGGTGTCGGACTTTTATTTTCTGTTTTAACTCGTTTTCTTCAGGTAAGACATATTAAAGACATGTTTGTATTAATGTTTCAAGGAAAAAGCTCTAAACAAGGGATTTCCTCATTCCAAGCTCTAGCAGTAGCTCTTTCGGGGCGTGTAGGTACCGGTAACATTGCGGGTACTGCAACTGCGATTGCGATGGGTGGTCCGGGAGCTGTATTTTGGATGTGGACAATTGCTTTTATTGGAGCAGGTAGTGCTTTCGTCGAGTCAACTCTTGGTCAAATTTATAAAGTGAACCAAGACGGACAATATCGCGGGGGGCCAGCATATTACATAGAAAAGGGTATCGGCTGGAAATGGTTTGCCGTAATATTCGCCTTTTCTGCAGTAATTGCGCTTAGCTTATTATTACCAGGTATTCAATCCAATTCAATTGCATCAGGTATGGAAAATGCATTTGGTATAAGCAAGTCAGTAACAGGAATTGTTTTAGTAGGACTTATCGGAATTATTATTTTCGGTGGTATTAAAAGGATTGCTACAGTAGCCCAATACGTAGTACCTTTCATGGCGTTAGCTTATATGTTCGTAGCTCTAATTATTGTTGTTATGAACATCAGCCAATTCCCTGCAGTAATTTCTTTAATCGTAAGAAGCGCATTTGCTGCTGACTCTGCCTTTGGAGGTATTATTGGTCTGGCTGTTGCGTGGGGAGTAAAGCGTGGGGTATTCTCGAACGAAGCTGGTCAAGGAACTGGACCACATGCCGCTGCAGCTGCTGAAGTTTCGCATCCAGCAAAACAAGGTTTAGTTCAAGCTGCTTCTGTCTATATTGATACACTTCTTGTGTGTTCTGCAACTGCATTCATGATTTTAGTAACAGGTATGTACAACGTGAAAGATGCAGCTGGGAATTTTATTGTTGAAAATTTACCAGGTGTTGATGCAGGACCTGCATTTACACAAAATGCGATTGAGTCTGTTATGCCTGGATTTGGAGCATCGTTTGTTGCGATTGCATTATTCTTCTTCGCATTTACAACTATCATGGCTTACTACTATATGGCTGAAACAAACATTGCTTACATGTTACGTGGGAAGAATGGAACAATCCCAATGACTATTTTAAAAATAGTTCTACTTGTAGCTACATTCTTTGGGGCAATTAGAGCAACAGGTTTAGCTTGGGATTTAGGAGATGTTGGGTTAGGGTTAATGGTTTGGTTAAACTTAATCGCGATCCTAATTCTTGCAAAACCAGCATTAGCTGCGTTGAGAGATTACGAAGAGCAAAAGAAACAAGGCCTCGACCCAGTGTTTGACCCAGTTAAGCTTGGTATTAAAAACGCTGATTATTGGGAGCATGAATATAAAAAAGAGGATAATGTAGGGTAAATTAGAATTATGAATTGTCAATTATGAATTATCAATTGATGAAAGAATCTCTTAGATGCTTTCGAGAAGGGTAGTCACTGTAAAACGGTGGCTACTTTTTTTGTTGAAACTGAGCAACCTTTAGACTCCCGCACCAATTAAAATTCATAATTCCTAATTCAAAATTGGTTTTACTTAGAATCTACTAAGCCTCAAGTCTTATACAAAATATATCTGAGGTTCATTATGAGAAGTTTGAAATGTAGGTAAGATAGAGTCATAAGAAGGGAGGAATTAACGTGAAAAAATTTGGATTGTTTATTTTAGGTGGGATTGCAGCGATCATCTTGATTGCCAATTTAGGACCGATGGCGATGTTTGCAATTAGCCTGGCTATTTTATACTACGCATTTAAGGGGTTTATGAAAGCAGACACATCGTTAAGTAAAGTCGCTTGGGCTGTTGTAGGATTAATCCTATTTTCCATCACAGCATCAAACGTACCAGCTTTAGTAGGAGTTTTAGCAGCTGTCGTTCTTTACTTCGTCTATAAAAAATGGAATGAAGAACCATCGATCATTGAACCTAAACAAACACAAACAGAATCAACAGATCCATTCGTGAATTTTGAAAGAGAATGGGCTGAATTAAAAAGAAACTTCTAAATACAAATTAAAAGGAGCGAATGAACATGAGTTTATTTTCAAGAATTAAAAACACAATTGCAGCAGACGTACACGAGATGTTAGATGAGAAAGAACAAAAAAATCCAATTGCCCTACTCAACCAATATCTACGTGATTGTGAGAAAGAAGTAGAGAAGGTTAGAAAGTTAGTTGAAAGGCAATATCTATTAAAAGAAGAGTTCACAAAAGAGTATAATGATGCTAGGCTTCTAGCAGATAAACGTAAGTATCAAGTTGAGGTTGCAGCTAGAGCTGGAGAAACTGAATTAATGAATTTCGCGATCCAAGAGCAGACTCACTACGAGGAGCGTGCTAGCCGCTTAAAGCTTTCGTTAGAGCAGGCAACATCACACTTATATGAGCTTGAACAAAAGTACGAAGAAATGAAGCATAAGCTAAAGGATATGCACATCAAACGAATGGAATTAATGGGTCGTGAAAATATGACTCGTGCTAACCATCGCATGGACCAAATGCTAGAACACAATGGTTATACTGGAAAAACCGGGTCGAAATTTGATGAGATGGACCGTTACCTTGACCGCCTTGAGCATCAAGCAAACTCTCAGTATCACCGTAATACGATCGACAGCCGAATTGCCCAATTAGAGAAACAACTAAAAAATCAAGAAAGTCATTCTATTTCTTAGTAGAAACGTGATATATTTTAAATAGATTTAATGACGTTGCCCACGTTTAGCGGGCAACGTTTACGTGTAATGTTAGGATGAAACGGGGAGAGACCTTATGGATAATCATACAAAGTCAGATTATATTAGCTGGACCATTTTAATAGGATTACTTCTTCTCGTCGTAGAAATTACCTTCTTTAACAAAGGTTTAGCATTTACACTAATTTTTGCGGGGGCATTACTTTACTTTGGTGGAAAACGGCTGCAAAGTTCCATCGGTAAATTAATTTTTGGACTAGGATGTCTTGTCTTATTTTTTACCACGATTGATATGATTGTCTTTAAGTTTTTAATTTTTGCAGTGATTGCTTATGTCATCATTTATTTTTATAAATCTAAAAATCGTCCATTACTGATCCAACCTGTAATGAAGGATTTGGACCGTACCGGGATACAAGTGTTAAAACAACCGCCTTTATTTAAAAATTTATTTTATGGACGCCAAGCGACACCTGAGCAAATTTACGAATGGCAGGATGTAAATATCCAAACAGGAATTGGTGACGCCAGAATCGACCTAAGTAATACAGT
Source organism: Anaerobacillus alkaliphilus (assembly GCF_004116265.1). Lineage (NCBI taxonomy): Bacteria > Bacillati > Bacillota > Bacilli > Caryophanales > Bacillaceae > Anaerobacillus > Anaerobacillus alkaliphilus. The sequence continues at coordinate 166,744 of NZ_QOUX01000039.1, forward strand.
ACTCCCAAAAGGTGAGGCTGTGATAGCGATTCGTAATTTTATTGGCAATATACAAGTTCTCGTTCCGTATGATGTAGAAGTAAATGTTGCCCATTCAGTCTTGGCGGGTACGACGATTGTTTTTGAAGAAGCAAATGAAAAATTGTTTAATCAAACATTGGTGTATAGAACAAATGGCTATATGGAGGCACCACATAAAATAAAAATTATAACCTCGATGGGGATTGGTAGATTAGAGGTGAAAAGAATATGAGGTTTATGCAGAAGCAAATGATCTGGAGCATTGTATTTTCTCTGATTCTTTTCACTATTTTCACCATTATATACATAACGGTATTTCCGGTAGAAAATTGGGGTTTGTTACTTGATGCAAAAATCTTTGACTTACCAATTTACATATTCTTACCGGGGATTGCTATTGCTTTAGGGATTATCTTTGGCTTATCTGGCATTATGACTTTTAAAAAACAGTTAGAAGTCGTAGAAGAGGCATTACAACAGCTTGAGCAGGGACGGCTTTTTGAGGAAGAGAAAGTCACCTATTCGGAAGAACTGGCTCCAGTTTTCCAAAAAGTAAAGAGTATCCAAAGGCAGATGATCGAACAAGTAAAGACGGCCCAGAAGCTTGCGAGTGAAAAAGCCGTTGATCAAGAGAAAGAAGTACAAAAGATTGTTTCACAAGAACGTAATCGCTTAGCTAGAGAGTTACATGACTCAGTGAGTCAGCAATTATTCGCAGCATCTATGTTGATGAGTGCTATTACAGAGACGAAGCAAGAGGAAGACAGCCGAGAAGCAAAACAATTAAAGCTAGTTGAAGAAATGATTCATCAATCTCAGTTAGAAATGAGAGCACTGCTTTTACATCTACGCCCAGTTCCACTTAAAGGAAAATCTCTTCAAGAAGGAATGCAGGAGCTTCTTAACGAACTATCACAAAAAGTTCCGATGGAAATATCATGGAAAATAGAAGAAGTCCCTTTAGAAAAAGGGGTAGAGGATCATTTGTTTCGAATTTTACAAGAGTCTGTTTCCAATACGCTTCGACATTCCAAAGCTACTAGCCTAGAAGTGCTTTTGATTAACCGCGATGATTTAATTATTCTACGAATTTCAGATGATGGTGTTGGTTTTAATGTTTCTGAGGAAAAAGCTGGATCCTACGGGTTGCAAAACATGCATGAACGGGCAAAAGAAATTGGTGGCGTCCTGAAGGTAGTAAGCCTAAAAAATAAAGGAACTAGATTAGAAGTCAAAGTTCCATTAATGGTGGGTGACTAAGAGTGATAAAGGTATTATTTGTAGATGATCATGAAATGGTAAGGATAGGCGTCACTTCCTACTTATCGGCACAGCCTGACATCGAGGTTGTTGCTGAAGCGGATAATGGTGCCCGTGGTGTTGAGCTAGCCCTTGAGCTGAGACCAGACATCGTTTTAATGGACTTAGTTATGAAGGAAATGGACGGTATTGAAGCAACTCGTAGAATTATCGAAGCGTGGCCTGAAGCAAAAATCATCATTGTGACAAGTTTCCTTGATGATGAAAAAGTCTACCCAGCTCTTGAAGCAGGAGCTACCAGCTACATGCTAAAAACTTCAAAAGCAAGCGACATAGCTAATGCGGTACGTGCCACCTTCCAGGGACAAACGGTGCTAGAGCCTGAAGTTACTGGGAAAATGATGACGAAAATGCGTCAGAAGAAAGTAATTCAACCACACGAGCAACTGACTGAGCGGGAGATGGAAATATTACTTTTAATTGCTGAGGGAAAAACAAATCAGGAAATCGCTGATGAAGCGTTTATTGCATTAAAAACGGTGAAGGTTCACGTCAGCAATATATTAGGAAAGCTAGAAGTAAACGATCGGACCCAAGCGGTCATTTATGCCTTTAAGCATGGGTTAATCAAATAGGAGAAGCACAGAGTTGGCGAAGAACTCTGTGCTTTTTTTGGGCTTTGGGTTTGTCGAAAATGTTAGTATTTTGTCGTTTGGCATGTAAATCATCGTATTTGGACTATAAATCATCGGTTTTGGATTATAAAGTATAGTTTTTGGACTATAAATCATCAATTTTGGCTCATAAAACAAAAACTACCTACTCAAAAGCAAGACATTTTAACCCGCATAGCGAGCTTAAGATACGAATCCTTAGATTTTACCGCAAAAAATCTATTTTTAAGGAAAAAAACCGCTTAATGTCCATGCTCATGGTCATGTCCCTCATATTCTTGAACACTTTTTGCTATAATAACGTCGCTATTCTCGTTTGTAATTTCCATTTCAAATTCATCAGCGTGATGTTCAGTAAAAATACGATATGTACCAGCTTCTTGAATAGTAAACGTGTAGCTAGTTGACCCTTTCACATTTAAAGACAGGTTATAGGCATACTCACTTTCGGCGGCAAAGTAGTCACCTTCATGAAATAATTCACCACCAGTATCCATAATATGAGCCGCATGATGTTCAAGATCTTTAATATTACTATCTTCTTTGATAAAAGTTAGTAACATCGTTTCGTCACCAAACTCATTTTGTTTAAATTCTAATGAATAGGTTCCGGCTACTAGTTCATAGCTTCCTGCCCATTCAAAAGGAAGTTCATCGTGGCTATGATCATCAGCATGAGTATCTTCACCAATAGCGCTCTCGTTAACAGCTTCTTTTTCATTGCACCCTATTAAACCAATGGTAAGGATTGTTCCGAGCACTAGTGGGAAAAGTCTCTTCATGTTACTTCCTCCTCAAGCTTTTGCTTCTCTATATAATCTCTACATACCTGACAAACGGCCTGGTGGGACGGGCAGTTAGCGGCTGTATCATGGACTTTTCCGCAGACTACACAATTTGTTGTTTTATAACCCTTCATCAAATCACCTCAATTACTAATATGATGACTGATTCGAAAAAATGAATAATGGTATCGCTTACATTGGTCAATTTATTCCACCCTATTGATCAATAGAGTACGTATTCGTTCCACTCTTTTGAAGCTAAACTAAGTGTAATAGTAAGGAGGGGCGATCATGAAGAACAAAAAGAAACTTAAAGAAGCTCTACTGTATCTAGCCTTTGTTGGCCCAGTACTGGCCGTCTTTACAGTTATCGTTCTCATTCCATTTGTTTTAGGGATGTATTATTCATTTACAAATTGGAATGGGGTAACAGGGGAAATTGTTTGGGTGGGTCTAGACAACTTTAAATATATCTTTACGGGTGATCCGCAAATTTTAAACTCTTTTCTCTTTACAACCAAATTTACGGTATTTGCAGTTATTCTTACTAACCTAATAGGGTTAACTCTTGCGGTAATCTTAACTCAAGCTCTAAAATCAACCAATATTTTACGAACAATCTTCTTTCTACCTAATTTAATTGGTGGACTTTTACTAGGATTCATTTGGCAGTTTATTTTTGTTAGAGGATTTGAGTCGATAGGAAAACTAACAGGCTTGTCGTTATTTCAATTACCTTGGCTTGGAGATGCCAATACAGCATTCTGGGGAATTGTAATCGTAAGTGTTTGGCAAGGTTCTGGTTATATCATGATTATCTATATAGCAGCTCTGCAAAACGTTCCACACGAACTAATTGAAGCAGCAAAAGTAGATGGTGCTAATCGCTGGCAAATCTTTAAGAGTATCACTCTACCATTAATTACTCCTGCCGTAACAATATGTTTGTTCTTAACGATTGCTTGGTCTTTTAAGATCTTTGATGTAAACGTTTCCCTAACTGGTGGGGGGCCGTTCAAGTCGACCGAGTCATTATCATTGAACATCTATACAGAAGCGTTTGTAAATAACCGATACGGAATTGGCGCAGCTAAAGCGTTCTTGTTCTTTATCATTGTGGCTACTGTAACGACGGCCCAAGTCATTTTTACTAAGAAACGAGAGGTGCAAGCGTAATGGAAAACAAATATACTGCGAGAACGTTTGCACTAGAAATAGCGACAATCTTGTTAGCCATACTTTTTCTTGTCCCTTTCTACTATGTGATTGTCAACTCGCTAAAGAGTTTTGCAGAAATACTATTAAATGCATCTGCACTACCGACAGAAATCAAATGGAGTAACTATACGGTAGCTGCAGAACGAATTCAATATGGAAAAGTATTTTTAAATTCTTTAATTATCACTGCGCTTAGTAATGTTGTAATTGTAGTCTTTTGCTCGATGGCTGCCTATAAGCTTGTCCGAAGCACTAGTAAGTTAAGTAATATCATTTTTATCATGTTTGTGGCGGCAATGGTTATTCCATTTCAATCGATAATGATCCCGCTAATTCGTGTAACAAGTAATCTTGGACTATTAAATAGCATATACGGGATTGTCATTATGTATTTAGGGTTTGGTTCGGGGCTTGCTATCTTTTTATATCATGGGTTCATTAAATCAATCCCTAAAGAGCTTGAAGAAGCAGCAATCATTGACGGATGTAGTCCATTCGGAGTGTTCTGGCGGATTGTTTTTCCGTTATTGAAACCGATTACAGTAACCATTGTGATTTTAAACAGTCTCTGGATTTGGAATGACTTTTTATTACCATTACTAGTTTTACAGGACGTAAGCTTGCGTACGATTCCACTTGCGACCTTCTACTTTTTTGGTGAATATACAAAGCAATGGGATTTAGCACTAGCGGCGTTGGTATTAGGAATTGTACCGCTACTAATCTTTTTCTTCTTAATGCAAAAACATATTATTAAAGGAATTACTTCAGGCTCTATTAAGTAAATCAAGGCTGGTGTATAGTGGGGATAACGCCCACTTCACATAAAAAAACGATATCAGGGGGTAACAAAATGAAGAAATTTAGTTTACTAGCATTAATAATTTCTTTCATGCTACTTTTCACAGCATGTGGTGGCAATTCAGGTACTGAAACAACATCAAGTGATACAAACAATCAACCAAAACAAACGGAAAAACAAACAGATACAGCAAAAGACCCAGTTACTATTAACATGTTCCAATTTAAAGTGGAAATTGCTGATGACCTTGCTAAAATGGCAAAGGAATATGAGGCGCTTAATCCACACGTTAAGTTAAATATCCAAACTGTTGGTGGAGGAGCTGATTATGGTGCAGCTTTGAAAACACAGTTTGCATCAGGGAATGCACCTGACATCTTCAATAACGGTGGTTTTACAGAAGCAGAAACTTGGTTAGAGCATTTAGAAGATTTATCTGATCAACCTTGGGTTAAACATGTGTTTGAAAATGCAAAAGCTCCAATGACGATTGATGGAAAAATTTATGGTCAACCACTTAACCTTGAAGGTTACGGTTTTATCTATAACAAAGATTTATTTGCTCAAGCAGGTATTACTGAACTACCTAAAACACTAGATGAATTAGAAGCTGCTGCACAAAAACTACAAGATGCTGGCATTACTCCATTTTCAGTAGGTTATGGTGAGTGGTGGGTAATTGGAATTCACTTAGCAAACATTCCTTTTGCACAACAAGATAATCCAGATGCATTTATTCAAGCTCTAAACGATGGAACAGCAAAAATTCAAGAAAATGATAAATTTAAACAATTCATGGACTTATTTGATCTAACAATCAAATTTGGAAACAGCAATCCATTAACAACAGATTACAATACACAAGTTACCCAATTTGCGGCTGGTCAAACAGCTATGATGCAACAAGGAAACTGGACGAACAACATGATTTATGACATTAATCCTGGAATTAACATTGGTTTCTTACCTATTCCAATCAACAATGATGCAAAAGCTATGGATAAACTAGCTGTAGGTGTACCAAATAACTGGGTAATTAACAAGAACTCGCCAGTTAAAGAAGAAGCTAAAGCTTTCTTAGATTGGATGGTAAGCTCAGAGATCGGTCAAGATTACCTAGTAAACAAATTTAAGTTCATCCCTGCGTTTGATAACATTAAAGCAGATGGCTTAGGTTCTTTAGCAGATGACATCTTAACGTATTCTAGTCAAGATAAAACATTATCTTGGAACTGGTTTAAGTATCCAGATGGAGTAGCTAATGAGTTTGGTTCTATCATGCAAGCTTACATTGGTGGGCAAAAGACTAGTGAGCAAATGCTAACGGATTTCCAAGCTGCATGGGATAATTTAAAGAAGTAACAATTTGAAGAAGATGTGAGAGTACATTCGTACTTTTCACGTCTTTTTCCTATTAAACTGATGTTTAAAAAAGTATAGCTAAACCATTAAATACTATATATGATATAACTAGAAATTAATCATGACATGGGGTGAGCGGTTGAGTATTAAATATAAACTAACGATATTCTTATTAATTGTTACGCTCATACCAGGGTTAACAGCAATTGTTACTACTTATTTTTATACAAAAGAGAAAGTCAAAGATCACTTCATTGAGGAAAATGTTAAGGTCATTTCTCAGGGGAAATATGATATTCGTGATTACTTCCTATCCATCACTGAAATTCCGTTAAGCCTTTATGCCAATCGAAAATTTATGAATGTTATGGAACAAGGGATCTCCAACGACATAGATATTGCACAAGAGGAAGTTAAGCGTTCGTTGCTAAATCTTTATTTTACAAGAAAAGAAATAGAGCAAATCTATTTATACGTTGATAAGGGACAAGACGCTTATACTGTTTATAATACGAAGGTTAGTAGTAGAGGAAAGGTTGAAAATAAACTCCTAAATGACTATTTCGAAAAGCTGATAAATGAACGAAGCTACTTTATACTTGAGCCTACCCATGATATTTATAGCTACAATAATCAATCAGATATTCCGAGAACTAATGTAAAACCAGTAGTTAGCTTTCATCATGCATTAAATGAGGTAACTTCGGGAAAACTTCTCGGTTTTATTTCGATTGATATTGATATAGCAGCTGTGAAAACCATATCAGATCGCTTATATTTTTCTGAAGGTGAACAGTTTTATCTTATAAGCGGGAACAATGAGGTAGTCTATTCGTCTGATAGTGATTTAATTGGAACATTCATAGACGATCGACCTTGGCTACAGCAGATACGACAGCAAAATGAAATGAGTTTTGAATGGAAGGATGACTCGTTTGGTGGTGTTTTTGTTTATGATCAATTACCCGCCCCTTTTGAAAAGTGGATGATCGTAAAAGGAATTTCTAATGAGAGAATGTATAGCGGTGCTCAGTCAATTGCGAGAATGAATATATACATTCTATTATTCTTCTTTTTACTTAGTGCTTTTGCCACATTACTCGTTGCTATCAAGCTTATTTCTCCAATTAAAATTCTTATTGAAAATATGAAAAAGGTAGAGAAAGGTAGATTAGAAGTTGATTTTCAATCGTTAGGTAAGGACGAATTTGGGCAATTAGGCTATCATTTTAAATCCATGGTTAATCAAATCAATGAGTTAATTGTTCGGAAATACCGCTTAGAGATTGAAAACAAATCTAACCAAATTCGTGTATTACAGTCGCAAATAAACCCTCATTTTTTATATAACTCGTTACAATCAATCGGAACAATTGCTTTACGAAATAAGGTCCCGGAAATTTATACTTTAATAACCTCTTTATCTAGCATTATGAGGTATAGCATGAACATTGATGAAGATGTTGTTCCATTAACAAAAGAAGTCAATCATGTAAATGCGTATTTATCTTTGCAGAAACAACGCTTTCAGGAGAGACTGTTCTACTCAATAACTGTAGATGATGAGTTGAAGAAAATCATGGTTCCGAAGATGATTTTACAACCAGTTGTTGAGAATTACTTCAAGCATGGCTTCGAAATGAGTAACCTTACTGGAAAGATTGATATTCAGATTTTAAAAGAAAAAGAACGACTAACCATACTCATTGAAGATAATGGATTAGGGGTTACTGAAGAGCGATTAAAAGAAATTGAGCTTATGTTAACAAAAGGAATTAAACTTGCGAAAGCTGAAACAACGAGTATTGGATTACAAAATGTCTATGAGCGCCTCGAGCTCTATTATGGGGAAAAAGGATTAATGAAGGTAGGGAATCGAGAAGGCGGAGGCTTTAAGGTGACACTTGCAATACCCTTATATCGTATAGGAGTTGAGGAAGATGAAAGCAATAATCGTTGATGATGAGGTGCATGTGAGGGAAGGGATTCGACTTTTGGCCCTATGGGATATCTTTGGAATTACAGATATTTATGAAGCGGTTGATGGTGATGAGGCAATTTCTTTGATTCAAAAGCATAAACCTAGCATTATTTTTACCGATATGAAAATGCCAAACAAAGATGGGATTAGCCTATTAAAGTGGATACAAGAACAACAGTCACTTACGAGTAAGACGATTGTGATTAGCGGATATGATGATTATCAATATATGCGTAAAGCGATCACATATGGTAGTTTCGATTATATTTTAAAACCAATTGATCCTGAAATCCTTAATGAAACACTTGAAAAAGCTGTGACCCAGTTAATAGAAGAAGAGAAGAAGCGGAAGTTGTCTAATGTTAATCCTTTTAAGGAAGCTATTTTTCTAGAGGAAGAACATAGCTCTATCCATGAGATAGAAGCATTTATTCGCGATAACTATCAAAAGGAAATCAAGCTTCAAGAAATCTCTGAACGGTTCTTTTTAAGTAGGGAGTATATCTCGAGAAAATTTAAGCAAGTTTATGGCGAAACAATTTCTGATTATGTGCTGAAAATTCGAATTGAAAATGCAAAGGTTTTGCTGAAAAATCCTACGATAAAAGTGTATGAAATTTCAAGTATGATTGGGTATCAAGACGATAAATATTTTCGGAAAGTATTTAAAAAACAAACGGGAATTACCCCAACAGAATTCCGTAACCAAAACGAGAGATAAACTTCCAACTCATCTCCTAGATACATTGTTAAGCACTTGTTATATAATAAAGTTGTAATGAAAAAGGCAAACTTATTGAAAGATAAGGACGCAAAACTATGGGCCTAAGGGAAGTGAATTCCTACGGTTGCCAAGTTGCCATGTTCCTCTTAGAGGGTCTATGGCCAAATGAGAGGAGAGCTAATATGAAAAAAATAGTGGTAATGTTTATGGTCGTTTTAATGGTGGTATCAGGCATGAATGCCATTCAAGCTCAGAAGCCTTTTGTGGTAGCTACATGGCTCTGGGATACAAATGAAATTGTCACGAATGAACAAGAAGTTCTTCGCTTCCTACAAGAGAAAAATGTGACAGATCTATACTTACAAATAAATAGGCAAATTCATGTAAATACGTATCGAAGCTTTATTGAAAAGGCAACGAAACTAAATATTAAAGTCCATGCTTTAGATGGTGCACCTACTTGGGCAACTCGTAATGGCAGTAAACAATATAAGCCTTTAATAGATTGGATAAGGAATTACCAATCCCAGGCGACTGCAGATCAAAAGTTTTCAGGAATACATCTCGATGTAGAACCTTATTTATTGGCTGATTGGCAAAAAAATCAGAAGAATACGGTTGAATTTTATCAGCAGTTTGTCATTGACTTTCGATCATTAGCAAATGACTTGAAGATTGAGTATGCTTTAGATATTCCATTCTGGTTTGATGAAATCAACTATCGTAATAAATTTGGAACAGGCCTCTTAAGTGAATGGTTAATTAATCAAACTGACACGGTAACAATAATGGCATACCGCAACTTTGCTGAAGGACCAAATGGAATTATAGATCTTGTAAAAACAGAGGTTGCTTACGCTGAGACAAAGGGAAAGAAAGTTATTATCGCTGTTGAAACAGAACCTTCAAGTGAAGGGACACATATTAGCTTCTCTAGCCTATCAGTGTTAGATCAAGAGCTTCAAAAGGTAATTAATCATTACGAAAAGAATACAAGTTATGCTGGTACGGCGATACATCACTATGCTAGCTGGAAAACACTAATAGAATAAATAATAAAAACTGCTCAGTAACACTCTGAGCAGTTTTATTATTTATTACGGTTGTAAAATCATTGCCTCTAAACGAGGTGTCCCATCTACAATGCCAATTGCTGTTATTGTATAGGCTTCGCCTGCTTTTAGATTTGTATCGCGCAAAGTTAACACAACATTATCAGTTCCAGCTGCTCGAACTTCAAGAGTAACACTACCTGGATCTACTTCAAGGTAATTTGCGATTTGTCCAAAGGATACATTGCTAAATAAAACATCGCCGCCTGCTATAGCAATATCTACAGCTGGAGCATTTGGAGATAAATGCCAAAAACGTACTTTTGACTTGTTTCTTGGGTTTCTTGTTGTATCAACAACCGGAACTAAACGAAGGTTTGCTAATCTACCTGCGGCTGCCACTGTATAGTTACGACCTGATTGTACCTCTACAGTTTCGGTCAAGACTGGATTTGTTGTTTGTCCAGCAGGGTAAATATCAATTCTGTAAGAGCCTGCGGGCACTTCTAAATAAGGACTAATTTGGTAATAAGTAATATTCTCTAACGTCTTCTCACCATTAACATAAACATCAACCTTTGGAGCGTCAGGTGACACATGAAGCACACGGACTTTGGCTGGTGCTCGCCATTCAGGTTGTACCCCATAAGAATTTCGGACATCAACAGGTTGCATTTGGCAAAGCTGTTGCATGCACATAAAGTGCATTTGATAATAATAGATATGTCTTTGTGGATCTAAATACTTGTAATAATTAGCAAGTAAGTCATACATAGCTGCATCTTGAGCTACCTTTTGATATTGTGGGTAAAAATGGTACATGTTTTTCCCTCTCCCTTCGTTCATACACACACAACAATAATGTATGCGGAAGGGGAAATATTAGGACTTTGTCTAGATTTATTTTTTTAAGCCTCGTCTAAAAACAAAGCCTCCAATTCATCTAAATACATCGTTAATTCATAGGAGTCTTCTTTAGCGTCTTCCAGCATACTGTTAATCGAACTAATATATTCATGTAAACTCATAAACTTCATCCCCTTAAGTTTGTTATTACTATTATTGTTACCAAAATGACAAACTATTAAACTAGTAATAATATTTATTTTTCAAATAGGTACCACCCTAAGAAAAGTTCCATACAATAAAGAAAAAAGACGTGTGGGAGTTTTACTATGGCTACTAACTTTTTATATGCTGCTTCCTTGAAAACAGCAAATGGAACGAAATGGGGATATATTAACGAAAAAGGTGAATTTGAAATTCAGCCTGAGTTTAATTTTGCTCTTGATTTTCAGAAAAATGGATTAGCTACAGTTGAAAAAGATGGAAAATATGGTTGTATTGATAAGTATGGTATTATAAGAATCCCTTTCCTTTTTGAGTCAACAATTGAATTTTCTGAGGGAAGAGCTGCTGTAGTCTATGCTGGCGGTTTTCATGTCATCGATGAGCAAGGAACTATCCTTACCAAAAAGCCTTACAATTATATAGGAATGTTTTACGATGGTAGAGCGCTTGTTTCGGATCAAGATAAAGAAAGTAGTTTTCGTTATGGATACTTAAATACACATGGAGATATAGCTATTCCAATTCAATTTGAAACGGCTAGTGATTTCACTAATGGCATTGCAATAGTTAAGCTTAGTGACCTTCAGTTTGCCCTGATTGATCGGCGTGGAAATATTGTAAATGTGTATCCGTATTTCTTTGTCGGGTACTATGGAGAAAATCTGTTGGCGTATCGTAAAGACCCTAGTGACTTGTATGGGTATATAGATCTGAGAGGAAATCTTGTCATTTCTCCAAGGTACAGAGTTGCTCAAGCATTTGAAGATAGTCGAGCCGTTGTTACTGAAACTGAAGACTTACAGAATAGATACGGATTAATAGACCGGACAGGGAACTATATTATAAAACCAAGGTATAATGACATCATGCCATTAGGTGAACACCGGTTTGCCGTAGGAAAAGCACTAGATGAGGATAAACCATATTTAGGCTCACGCTATGCTCTTGCTAACTGGAAGGGTGAATGCTTAACAGATTTTATCTATGACCATATTTCTAGATTTGAACAAGGGATTGCTTCGGTAGGTGATGGAAAACAAGCATTTTTTATTGACCGAACAGGTAATCGAGCAAGGGGACTTCCAGTCGTACGAGGAGCAGATAATGTTACATTAGTGGGGAAGTTAGTTAGAGCTATGAAAGGAACACGAGTGGCTTATTTTGATCGTAGAGGTAATTTAGTATGGAAACAAAATACAATCATTCCATTAACAAGCCGTTATCGTGTTATAGAGAAACAATATGAACCGAACAAAGATTATCTTGTTTACTATCCGCAGGTTGATGGAATAAAAAACGAAAAGGCCCAAGTAACAGTTAATAATCGGTTGAAAGAGCTTTCTAAATTAAAGAAAATAGAACCTACTGAACAATTGGATTACAGCTACGTAGGTGACTTTAACGTAAGCTTTTTTCAAAATAATTTACTTGTCATAGAATTGTTTGGTTATGAGTATTACTTTGGAGCAGCTCATGGAATGCCTACAAAAATATATGTTACTATCAATCTAATTAGCGGGCGAATATATGCACTAGAGGATTTATTTAAGAAAGGTAGTAATTATCTTGCTAGAGTAAGTAGCATAATTGAGGAAATGATCAGTACTGATCCACAGTATGACTATGTGTTTCCAGGAGCATTTCAAGGGATAACCAACGATCAACCTTTTTATGTAGATCAAGACCACCTTTATATATTCTTTGCACCTTATCAAATTGGTCCTTACGCCGCAGGTTTTCCAACGTTTAAAATACCATATACAAGTATTTTTGATATTTTGGACACTAAAGGTGAATTTTGGCTCTCATTTCATTAGCTGATAAAAACTCATACCTCTATTATGGTATGAGTTTTTTGTGCACATCTTTTGTATAGTGCAGATATAATAGTTGTAAAGAGAAAAATGAGGTGTTTCAATGAAGGTTGTTGCTTTAGTAGGAAGTACGAGGAGAAATTCGACAACGCGAAAAGCAACGGAAATTGTTGTGAAAGAGATTGAAAGACATGGGGGTTGCGTGGAGATTATTCACTTTAAAGACGTGAAGCTCCCTATGTATGATGGAGACCTTAAGAAGGAAAATTACCCGAAAGAGATTATGAGCTTTATTAATAAAGTGGCAAGTGCCGATGGAGTTATTCTAGCTTCTCCTGAATATCACGGAAGTTTATCCGGAGTATTAAAAAATGCCCTAGACTACCTTGGTGCAAGGGAGATGAGTGGAAAAATCGCTGGCATTCTTACAACAGCAGGAAGTAAGTTAGGTGCTGCTAATACAGTGAATACCCTGCACCAGATTTGTCGCAATCTTCATGCTTGGGCGCTACCGCAAAGCCCTAGTGTCCCTGCAGCTTATGAAGCGTTCGATGAAAACGGCTCACTTAAAGATAAAAAATTGCAGGAAAGATTAGAGAGCTTAGGGAGAACTTTAGTTAGAGAAATCAAGTCGCGTAAATAAATATTATTGGAGTGCAATTGCACTCCAATTTATACTTTATTAAGTAAATGACTATTCAACAACAATTTCCATCTCAGATGTTGCGTATAAATTGTTTGCTGAAAGCCATACCTCAAGGTTGTAAGATCCAGGCTCAAGGGTTTCTAGTATTTCTAAAATATAGATCTCCATTTCAATGGCGGCATTTGTCTCAATAGTTTTCTCTGTAATAACTTGATTAAAACTATGGGCATAACTATATTGATAAACAGTTTCTCCGGCTTGATTTTTAATAGCATAATCAAAGAGCTTAGTTGTAGGAAAAGTTAGCTTCATAGGGTTTGGACCTACATTTCTGATAGAAAATACATAAATCCCGCTACTTTTCTGATCAAGCCCAACGATATAGCCTTCCTCTTCTGCAAAATCAATGCGCTCAGCAGGTTCATCACTCTTTAGTTGAGGAGTAGACCCACAACCTACGAGGAGTAAGGATACCAATGTAATAAGGGAACAAATTTTTACTAGTTTCATAGATGACTTCCTCTCGAATTGTTTACGATATAGTAGTCGGTGAATGAAACAAAAGGTTACAAAAAAGCTGAACGTATATGTTCAGCTCTTTTTCCTTAATATGGATCAGAAGGATGTCCCATTTTTTCTGCTTCTTGGACTGCTTCCTCCATCTTATTGTCTTTCATACCTTTTTCTAGTCCTTCTCTTACTCGTTTTCCGTAATCCTCATCGCACTGTGTAAAAATTTCAACCATACGATCTTGGATTTCCTTACGGCAGTTGGAGAGAGCACCGACTAAATTTGATATTAACTCATTGCGTTCCCAGTCGTTAAATCTTCTGTAAGTTTCGCCAGCTTGTCCAAAGTTATTTTCACGAGAGATTGTTTCTCTTACGAGGTTCCCTGCAATGTATGGTTCATGTTCTTTGCCAGGGTTCTTTGCTTCTTTTAATCCGCCGATTAGGGAAGGTTCATAGTTTACGTGAGGGTTTTGGTCTTTCCCAAACTCGGTTCGGTAATCCATTTGGCCGCCTTCTTGGTTAGAAGCCACATGCTTCTTCGGCTTATTAATTGGTAATTGTAGATAGTTGGAGCCGACACGATAACGTTGCGTGTCTGAGTATGAAAATGTTCTTCCTTGAAGTAGCTTATCATCAGAAAAATCTAATCCATCAACTAATACACCTGTACCGAAGGCAACTTGTTCTACTTCAGCAAAGTAATTTTCAGGGTTTTTGTTCAACACCATTTTCCCTACTGGTAGCCAAGGGTAATCCTCTTTATACCAAAGCTTCGTTGGATCAAGTGGATCAAAGTCTAATTCAGGATGTTCACCATCCTCCATAATTTGAACGTAAAGTTCCCATTCAGGATAATCACCTTTTTCAATTGCCTCGTATAAATCTTGTGTAGCATGATTAAAATTCTTTGCTTGGATTGCATCAGCATCTTTTTGTGCTAGATTTTTAATTCCTTGCTTTGGCTCCCAATGATATTTTACAAGAACACCTTTTCCTTCTTCATTTACCCATTTATAGGCGTGTACTCCTGAGCCTTGCATTTCTCGATAATTGGCAGGAATGCCCCATGGAGAAAATAAGAAGGTAATCATGTGCGCTGATTCTGGTTGATGACAAAGAAAATCAAACATACGCTCGGGATCCTGTATATTTGTGACAGGATCTGGCTTAAATGCGTGTACCATGTCAGGAAATTTTAATGGGTCACGAATAAAGAAAATCTTTAAGTTGTTACCTACTAAATCCCAGTTTCCGTCTTCTGTATAAAATTTAACCGCAAAGCCTCTAGGGTCACGTAGCGTTTCAGGAGAATTGCCACCGTGAACAACCGTTGAAAAACGAACAAAGACTGGTGTTTGCTTACCTCTTTCTTGAAACAATTTTGCACGAGTATATTTTGAAATTGGCTCATCACCAACAGTACCATAAGCTTCAAAATAACCATGTGCACCAGCTCCACGGGCATGTACTACACGCTCCGGAATTCGTTCGCGGTCAAAGTGACTTATTTTTTCAAGGAAGTCATAATTTTCTAAAGTAGTAGGGCCGCGGCTACCTACTGTTCTAACGTTCTGATTATTGGTAACAGGATGACCTTGTCGATTTGTTAACGTCTTGCCGTCAGAATTGTTTTGTTCATTGTGTTCATTTGACATGGAAAAACCTACCTCCTTTTCATTACAATGTAATTATTTCCAGTGGAGGTGTAATTATGTAGATTTTTTTAAATAGGCTCTTTTCGTAAACATTGTGGCTTTTTTATCCTAAAATAATCAGATAAATAACCTAGATGATGATATCAGCAAATAAATGATGTAAGAAAAGAGCAGTACTTACTAAATTATTCGAAAATTCTTAGTGATTTGTGTAAAAATCCGGCATTTGGGATTTTTACGAAAGAAACAAACTTTGTGATAACAGCCTTTAAATAAAAAGAGTTTTCTATGGATAATAAAACTTGGACACGTTGCTTATTTGAACGTGCCCATGAAGAAGAACTACTGCTTATATAATTCAGCTAAAACAGGTAGGTGGTCAGAAGCGTCTGTTTCAATTACCTTTGTCCGAGTGACATTGAAGTGACTTGAAACAAAAATATAATCAATTCTTGATCTTGGTCGTTTTGAAGAGAAGGTAGGGAGTGGTCGATTGATGCTACAGTCATAAAATTTCTTTGAAAGTTTTTGATAGCTTTGAGAGGAAGACTGTCTATTAAAATCGCCCATTAAAATAATGGGGTTCGTTGTTCCAAAGTTTAAACAAAAATTCACTTGCTTTTGATTTAGAATTGGATGAATACTAAAGTGGCTAGTGAGGACGGTAACTAGGTCGCTTTCAACTTGGATGGTTGCCTCTAGGATGGCCCTAGGTTCTGCAAGCAGAGGTTTTAGTTGGAATTGATGATTTTTGTGTGAAAGGATAGGGAGACGTGAAATAATTGCGTTACCATAACTTCTACCTTTGAAGGATAGAGAGGGGCCGAATTCGTAATTCATCTGGAGTTCATTCGCTAGCCAATAGGCTTGGTCTACATAGTGACTCCTTCTTGAAAACATCTGATCGACTTCGTTTAACGCAATAATATCAACATCTTCCTGCTTAATAAGATCAGCAACTTTTTGTAAATTAACTTTCGCATCCAAACCCCGTCCGTGACGCATATTAAATGTCATAACTTTTAAATTGAAGATAAACACCCCTAAAAAATGATCTACTATCATTCTTTGAACATCTAGGTATTTTCATACAATTTAACGAATGTAGGAGATAATTAGTTGTTTCTTGTTGCCAAATAAAGTTCCTATGAAAATCACTGTTGCTAAAATAAAAGCCACAAAGGAGACAATCGGTGCTTTATCGATTGTATTTACACCAATACCTATAAAGGCCCAAACAAATACTAGTGGAAAAAAGAAATCTTTTTCATAGATGCGTACAAATAGTGCCAATGCCGAAGCAATTATTAGCATTGTAATTGTCCAAAAGACATCAGATAAACCGAAACCATCCCAGTTATAGTTAACAAGTGCATAACTGATATTTGCAATAGTTGCAACACTAATCCATCCTACATAAATCGAAAAAGGTAGCCAATCCATAACACTCTCACTATGTTGCTTGGTAACCTTATATAAAAATATTAGTGACAAAAGAAGGGATACCATTACAACTACTGATAACAAAAAGTATTCATAATGCCATAGAAATAGCCAAAAGCTATTTAAAAAGCAGGATAACACAAACAGTGAAGTAGTCTTTTTATAAAGTGGTAAATCTCGCCGTTGTTTAATAAGGCTTCGTAGTACCCATACAATTAATAACAAATAGATAAGTCCCCAAATGCTAAATACATAGCCAGCTGGAGTGAACAATACGGTTATACGATTAGCAATTTCAGAGGTTGTTTGATTATTAAATGGTAAGGCGTTTGATAAATAATTAATTATGATGACAAAGGTGAAAGCAAAAAAAATAATCGTAAATCGCAACATCAAGAAATCCCCCCTTATAATCTAAGTAATAGAGCATATTCAAGAAAATCGGACAAGATAACTATATTATCATGATTTATTATATAATAAATTCAGAAGGTGAAAAAATGACATACATTAAAGAGACCCTGAAGAGAAAAGCAGCAGAGTTCATCACTGTTTGCTATCAAGAGTTATTAAAAAATGAACTAGAAACTACAAAGCGAATACAGTCTGTTCAAGAAGAAATAGAACAGACGGGTTATTATGAACATACATTTGAAGAGTTAGAACATGGTGCAAAGATGGCTTGGAGAAATAGTAATCGTTGCATTGGTCGGCTTTTTTGGGAATCGTTAAAGGTTTATGATGAAAGAAAGCTTGAGAAACCAGAGGAGATTGCGAAAGCCTTATTCCGTCATATAGAAGTGAGTACAAACAACGGAAAAATAGTACCACTTATTACAGTCTTTAAAGCGAAAAAAACTGAGGAGGACTTTCTAAAAATCCTCAATTATTCTTTGCTGCGGTATGCAGGCTATGAAACAGAATATGGTCTATTAGGTGACCCGGCTTCCATTTCTTTTACGAAGCTTTGCACGGAGTTGGGATGGCAGGGAGAAGGTACCCATTTTGACATTTTACCGATTGTATTTCAGGAAAATAATAATAAACCGATCTGGTTTGAAATCCCCAAAGGTATTGTATTAGAAGTACCTATTACTCACCCTACAATTGAAGCTTTTGCTGACTTAGATCTTAAGTGGTACAGTACACCAATTATCTCAGAAATGATGTTAGAGATAGGTGGGATTCATTATACCGCTGCACCATTTAATGGTTGGTATATGGGAACTGAAATTGGTGCAAGAAACTTTGCTGATGAAGGACGTTATAATATGTTACCAAAAGTAGCATCTATTATAGGATTAGATACGCGTAGAGCGAGTAGCCTCTGGAAAGATAAAGCACTTGTTGAACTAAATGTAGCTGTTCTTCATTCATTTAAAGAAGCAGGAGTTAGTATTGTTGATCATCATACTGCAGCTGCTCAATTTAAAAAATTTGAGGAGAAAGAAGCCCAGGTCGGCAGAGAATTAACTGGTGACTGGACTTGGTTAATACCACCTGTATCTCCGGCAACGACTCATATTTTTCATAAAGAATATAACAACGAAATTGTTAGTCCTAATTTTTTCCCTAATAAAAATACATAGGGGTGCCTATTAATGGTTGATATCGAACTACTTGCTTCCCGAGCCTGTGTTCATTGTAAGAGCACAATAGAAGCTAGATTAAGAAAAGTCATCACAATTTCTAAGGATACAACACCGTGGATTATGTTTTATGCAAACCTATATGAATTACCATCTTTAACCTGTTGTGAGGTATCTTCTCTACCAACTCATATTGCTGTAAAGACTGATGGAGCTATCGATAATAGTCTTTTTTCAGGTAAAACAAAATTTAAGGTTGGTAGTGAAGAGGTGCCGGTAATTATTGATGACGTAAACAATTATGCCGTAGCCAGAACTTTTGCAAAACAAATGGAGATTGAACAACAACTTGCGAAGCAAAAAAAGTTATGGGAGAAACAAAAGGACGACTTCTTTCACAAAACCTATACATATTTTAAGGTCCATTTTGAGCAGATCATTGATGAAATGGACCATTTAGAGGTGCTAGATATTTTACGGACGTTTGAGGATGACTATGTACTTTTGCCACCACAGTCGCCTAGACGCTTTGTTTATAAAGGAAAAAATGAACGGAAACTAATTACAAAGTGGATCAAAAAAGAGATTAAATCTTTGGCGCAAGCAGAGTCGGAAGAGGTCCAAAAATATTTGTATTTCCTAATCGTTGATTATTTTATACAGCTAAAGCTCATACCGCAAATTCACTATTTGAAATGGGATCCACAAAGGTTTGAAAAAATGATTGGTGAAAGCTTGTTGACTTATTTATTGGTATCCTTTCCGTTGACAAGTTATTTCTCTTTTTTGAAAGACGAAGCAATCCTACAACTTACAAACAAAGGGCAGTTTCAAAGAGAACTTCGACAATTACTTGAAAGAACACAAAAAGAGCTCAATTTTGTTACAAATAATAATCAAAAGCTCCAACAAACCATTGAAGATCAACAAAAGAAGATTGCTGATTTAGAAGGGAAAAATGAAAAGCTACGGCTTCAAAATAGTCGCCTAGAAAACCAACTCAATGAAACAGGTGACATTCTATTAATTGGTAGACAGGCACAAAAGATTAGAGAGTTAAAGGGTTTAGTAAATGAACTACAAGAAGAAATTAAAGAGTTGCGATTACAGAAAAGAAATGTAGAGGATGAGGAAGTACTAGAGGAAGAAGAAGTTGTAAGTGAACAGAAAGAACAGTGCTACGATTACTCATTACTTTCAGGGAAAACGATTGGTATCTTTGGAAACATTCAAGGGTATCAAACTGAGGAAGACCAATTTCCGTGTAGAATATTATCTTGTGAATCTTTAAAAAATCCGGATGCTGTTAGTGTTTTGCGAGAAAGTGATATTCTAGTAGTTTTAACTCAGCATATTTCCCATAGTTGTATGTGGTCGATTAAAGAGTTTGCTAATCAGAATCACTTGCCAGTAGTTTATTCTAGACATACAAACGTACAAATTATTCTTGATCAAGTAGCGGTGACTGCGGAATAATCTGTCTGGTTAAAATTTAGAAAAGCCCAGCTTGGAACTACAAGCTGGGCTTTTGTCACCCTTATTTATTCGCTTCTTCAACTAAAGGATAAACGCCATTTTCATCATGGATTTCTTGACCAGTAATTGGCGGGTTGAACACACATACCATGCGCATGTTTGTTTTGGCACGAAGTAAATGTTCATCATTTTCATCTAGTGCATAGATTGAGTTTGCTGTAATTGGATGAACTTTGTTGTCTTTTAGAGTAACAACTTCACCTTCGCCTTCAATACAGTAAACTGCCTCAAGGTGGTTTTGGTACCAAATATGGGTTTCAGTTCCTGCTTTAATTATTGTATCATGTACTGAGTAGCCCATTCCGTCTTTTGCTAATAATAGTCTGCGACTAGTCCAGTTTTCACCTTTTACTTCTTGATTTGTTCCGATAATATCTTCTAATTTTACTACTTTCATTGAGTGTACCTCCTAATAGTTAGTTTTGTCATTTAGGCTTTTCCATTAGTTTGCTACAGGGTGTTTAGTGGAAACTAGGCTTTGTACGCTTTCCTCAATAATTTTAAAGCCTTTTTCTAATCCTTCTTCACTTATCGTAAGAGGTGGGAAGAGTTTAAATACTTCGTCTTCCGGTCCTGCAGTTTCCATGATTAGACCTTGCTCAAACGCTTTTGCGGCAATGCTACTTGCAAGCCCCTCAATAGGTGTGCTAACCCCTTGCATAAAGCCACGGCCTTTCACTTCACCTTTTAACTCAGGGTACTTTTTGACAATGTTTGTTAGAAACTCTGTAATCATCTCAGATTTCTTTGCAATGCTCTTTTCAAACGTATCATCTTCCCAATATGTTAAAGCTTCAGTTGCCGTAACAAATGCCACATTATTCCCTCTGAATGTTCCATTATGTTCACCAGGGCTCCAGATATCTAGTTCAGGCTTGATGAGTGTAAGAGCAAGAGGTAAGCCGTAACCACTAATTGATTTTGATAGACAAACAATATCAGGAGTAATGCCAGCTTTTTCAAAAGAGAAGAATGTTCCAGTTCTACCTACACCTGCTTGCACATCATCAACAATTAGTAAAATTCCCCAACGCTTACAAACAGCTTCAATTCGTTGAAGCCACTCGAAATTAGCAGCATTTACGCCACCTTCACCTTGGACTGTCTCGAGAATCATAGCAGCAGGAATTTCTACCCCACTACCGTTGTCTTCTAAGAAGCGTTCGAGATACTCCACGGTGTCGAGACTTTCGCTTACAAAATTATCATAAGGCATTGTTACTACATGTTGTAATGGAATTCCAGCACCTTTACGTTTCATAGCATTCCCTGTCACAGATAATGCTCCGATCGTCATTCCGTGGAAGCCATTTGTAAAGGAAATAACATTCGTGCGTCCAGTTACTTTACGAGCAAGTTTTAACGCACTTTCAACAGTGTTTGTGCCAGTCGGACCTGGGAACATCACTTTATAGTTTAGGTTACGTGGCTTTAAGATTACTTCATTAAACTTCTTCAAGAAATTGCCTTTTGCCTCCGTAGCCATATCTAGAGAGTGGGTGATGCTATCAGACATGATATATTCGACAAGCTTTTGTTTCATTTTTTCATCATTATGACCGTAATTTAGAGCTCCAGCACCGGCAAAGAAATCAAGGTACTCTTTCCCATTAATATCCCACATCTTATAACCTTTTGCTTTTTTAAATACTGTTGGAAAACTTCTAACGTAACTTCGTACATTCGATTCCAATTCCTCAAAAATTTTCAGATCATGATTTACCATACTTATAAATCCCTCCTCGGTTTTATAGGAAACTTTTAAAAACGCAGTTTACTTATTTGTTTAATCAGATAAAGGGCCAACTCGAAACAATAATTCTTCCTCGTGATCATTAGTAGGGAACAATTTAGCTGAATAGCATGTTTTAACAGCACATTCTGTGTGTTTTTTGCGTGCTAACCCTCGGAATAAAGATTGTGATGCTTGATTAGATGGGGTGACTGTTGCTTCTAGATAGCGTACATTTTTACATGCAGGTCGCCTTATGAGTTCGGCGAGCATCTTTGAGGCAATCCCTTTTCCACGTTGGGAAGGGTCAACTCCAACTTGCCATACAAAAATGACATCTTGTTGTTCTGGGGGTATAAAAGCAGTTATAAAACCTAGTAATTTTTCATCTTGTTTAACAACCACACAGGTTTCCTTGAAGTAATCACACATCATAATGTATTTATAAGGTGAATTATTATCTAATGTTGATTGTTTAACTAAATTCCACATTAAAGCTCCATCAGTTACTTTTGGTTTTTCTATACGTATTGTTTGTTCCATTGTTTGTTTACTTTTCATTGAAGATCACCGAAATGTCTTTGAATGAAAATGGAAGTCACTCTCCTTTGGATGTAATAATTATTAACATAATTAATCATAGTAAGTTCGGAAAATATAAGCAACCGTGTTATTTCCTGATAAATGAGGATTATCTCCCTTTAAACATGGTTAAGGAAAATAAGCTGTAAGATTATCTTTTATTGCTACCTAATTGTTCCATTTTCAACCGTTTTCAAATATAGTAGAAAATTGTCATTTTTTGCGTAGGGAGCTTAAATGTATATTAATAAAGGACAATCTATTATTTATCATCCTCTATGAAACTGGCGAAAATAGTAGTCAGTAATACGGCAATAGATGTAATTAAAATAGCAAACATAAATCGTTCTTTTACGCCCTCACCATGGGGAAAGAGAGAATTAAACAGTGCTTGTACAGCATCATTCCAAGCAAGGGCTGCCATCACACCAATAGCCGCTGTAAACAATGTAATAATTTGTTCTAACATCTTTTTACCCATAAAGATCACCTCTATTCATCTTTATGAATGGAAGACAAGTTTAGAAGAGTTAAATTAATTAAGTACTAGAATCAAAAAAAGTTGCCTATAAAGAGTTGACTCAATACAAACAACTTTTGAAAGAGGTTAATTAAAGGTATGCACGTTGGATAGTAGATATCACAAAAAAAGGAATAACTTCAGCGAAGTTATTCCTTTTAGCTTTATTTTTTTCCTTTTGCTCTAGCATCTGCTGCTCTTGATCTTTCTTGTGCCTCAACATCGTCTTGATCAGCTAATTCTTGAGAAAATTCAATGTCTCTACCATCGCTAACAACATCTTCTCTTTGGAAATCTTGGTTTTTATTGTTTTTAGCCATAAGAAATCCCTCCTTAATTATCTAGTTCCTCTTGCCCGTTCCATAGCTCTGTCAGCTGCTTTAAACTCTGAAGTATAAAGAACTTCTTGTGTTTTCGTAAGTGTTTTTCGCTCATCTCTCGCACGTTGCTTTTTACTTTCCATATTTAAAACCACCTTTTTTAGCTTTGTTCACAAGTAGTTTGCTTAGTTACCAAGACATTTATTCAGGGGTAAATAAAGTAAAAAAGTAGGGCGACTAAATAGTCAGCACCTACTTTTTTTACTATATTCTATGCTTCTTTAAGCTCTGGTTCCGAAGATTGTTGTCTGTATTGATATAGCGTAAACTGATCTTTTTCAATTTGATATAGATCATATATGATTTCATCAGTATTTATTTGATAAAAGATGTCTTTACGAGTTTGGTTAGCTAGTGATACATAGGGTAATTTTTCCGCAGCCATTCGAGAGCGAATATTTACAGTACGAATTCTCATAAAAACGGAATCAATTGAAAGTTCGTAGAACAATTCGTTAAAGAAGGCATCTTTAGCTACTTGATTATAACCTTTACCATGAAATGGTTTTCCTAACCATGTACCAAGAAAGCCAGCCTGCTCGTTTACATCAAATAAGTTGATTGTACCAATTGGGTTACCCCACTCATCACAGATCGTACGAGAAATGATCTCGCCACGTTCTTCAGCTTCAATAGTTTGCTTTGTTAAGAATAGAAATTCATCATAAGAATTTGCTTTTTGACGAACAAATGGGAAAACAGCTGGGTCAATCATTAACTCATATAATTTGTGACAATCTGTCAAATCGCGCTTTTTAATATACATTTTTACCCCTCCACATAGGGGCAGAAAAATAAGCCTGCTCGCTCCACCCCTCGAATTTAATGAAATTGCGTATCAAATTCGGGGTGGGAATCGAACCCACTAGGACCAGATAAGCTGGTGGCGCAACCAATTGCCTTCCCATTTCTCTTACGTATGATATTGGATGTGTTACCCATAATATATTATTTGCAACTATAAAAAATTCTCGTTTACTTCAATATTCCGCGATATATGTTCGTTTTCAATGCTTTTGATGCTTTAACGCTAGAAAACCTAATTATATCTCATGGAATTGATGGTTTACTTGAAAATCCTATATCATCATAATCGATTTGAGGGGAAAATGGAACCCTTTTTTATATTTATTTTTTGTAAATAATTTCCCCATTAATAATCGTGACTTCGGGACTAGCCATATAGTGAAAAGGATGCTGATTCCAAAGGACTACATCGGCATCTTTTCCTACTTCTAAACTCCCAACACGATGATCTACTCCTAGGTTTTTCGCAGGATTTATTGTAATTCCTTCTAGTGCATGTTTCTCGCTTAGACCTTCTCTAACAGCAATAGCTGCACATATGTTTAAGTATTGAATTGGTGTATAAGGATGATCAGTAGTAATTGAAACGCTGATACCATGATCTGCTAGGATACTGTATGTTCTCCATGTCTTGTTTTTTAATTCTATTTTCGAACGTCTAGTTAACGTTGGTCCCACCGTAACCTGAAGTGGATACTGAGTTAGTTCATCTGCGATTAAATGACCTTCTGTACAATGCTCAATACGTAAATCTAATTGGAATTCTTCAGCAAATCGAACTGCAGCTAGTATATCGTCAGCACGATGAGCATGAATTCTGACCGGTATTTTACGATCTAATGCTAATATAATAGGAGCTACACGAAGATCATCACGGTTTGGGTTAGACTTGGCTTGGTAAAATGCCTCACGTAGCATACCCATAATTCCCATTCGCGTGATATCGTTTTTGTTAGATTGACTATGAACGCGTTTAGGATTTTCACCTAATGCTAATTTTAATCCAGCAATGTCTTTAAGAAGCATCTTCTGAACGTTTTTTCCAACTGTTTTAATGACTGATGTTGTTCCACCAATTACATTGGCACTACCAGGCATGACATGAACGGTCGTCACACCAAACTTTACTGCATCGTTAAAACCAATATCTAAAGGATAGACGCCATCAATCGCTCTAATATGAGGTGTTAGTGCTTCGATTGTTTCGTTTGCATCATTACCAGCCCAACCAGTTCCTTCATCATATAGACCTAAGTGTGTATGTGCATCGATAAATCCTGGGAGAAGATGCTTGTTCTCTCCATTAATAACCTGCATCTCGGGTGTTGGTTCAATATGCTTTTCAATACGAGCAATCTTCCCATCCTTAATTAATAATGATCCTTTTTCAAGCTTTTCAGAGGTAATTGGATAAATTGTTGCATTTTGAATAAGAATTTCCATGGCTGTTTCTCCTTTAATGTCAGTAAAACTTGGAGTAGGACCCCAAGTAAAAAAACTTATAATTTCAAATTTTCTAATGCTTCTTTTAGATTAGAATACGAAAATTGAAAGCCGTGGTCAATTGCTTTTTTAGGAAAGACATTTTGTCCCTCTAGAACAAGCATGCTCATTTCTCCTAAAAGTAATTTCAGTGCAAAACTTGGCGCAGGTAGCCAATGCGGTTTCCTTAGACGTTCGCCTATTTCTTTCCCGAATTGTTTCATTTTCATGGGATTCGGGGCTGTGATGTTTATTGGGCCGCTAATAGCATTAGTTTTTATCGCAAAGGTTATTAAGTCCACGGCATCATCAATGTGAATCCATGACAGCCATTGCTTGCCTGTTCCAACAGTGCCCCCTACGAATAATTTATATGGTAGTAACATCTTTACTAGAGCTCCACCCTCACTAGCTAATACAACTCCAAAACGAAGAAAAACCGTTCTAATTCCAAGTTCTTCAGCTTTCTTTGCTTCCTGCTCCCATTGCTGGACAACTGTGGCCAAAAAGTCTTCTCCAGGATGAGTATCTTCTTCTGTATATTTAGTAACCAAAGAAGTACCGTAGAAACCCACGGCTGAAGCATTAAGAAAGACATCGGGCTTTTTACTTAGTTTTTTCATTAAGGCGAGGCAATTCCTCGTAGCCTCTAATCTACTAGATAAAATCTTCTCTTTTTGGTTAGCGGTCCAACGACTATTAATGGTTTCTCCTGCTAAATTTATCACTACATCGATATTCTCAAGTGATTTTTCAGGGGTATCCCCAGGATTTAACCAGTTAATATAAGAAATATTATTTGTTTTTGTCTTATTTTCAGAGTTTCTTGTTAAAATGAATACATGATGGTTATCATTTACGAGGCATTCGACTAATTTCGAACCAATCAGACCAGTTCCACCACAAACTACAATGTTCAATTAAGACACCTCCAATGAATGAACTACTTTACATACAATTATGCAAGAAAATTATGGAAAAAGCTACTAACGAGGAAGTGGACCTATGCCAGTAATTTCAAAGATTACAGTCCAAAAGAAAAACAAAGAACGATATAATATCTATATTGAAGATGTTTATAGTTTTAGTGTTGATGAAGCTGTTTTAATAAATTTTCAGTTACGAAAGGGAACAGAGGTTACTAAGGAACTGTTAGAACAAGTTATGGAAGAAGATAGTATCCGAAAAGGGTATGGACTGGCGATTAACTTTTTGTCGTATCGGATGCGTTCCATAAAAGAAGTATCTGATTACCTAATAAAAAAAGACTTAGAATTAGAAACCGTACAAATAATCTTAAAGAAATTAATCGATGAAAATTATTTAAATGACCAGGAATTTGCTCAAGCGTTCGTTCAATCAAGGGTAAATCTTTCCCTAAAGGGTCCTGAAATTATTAAGAGGGAATTACTTGAAAAAGGAGTAGGGGAAGTAGATATCAATAATAGTCTTAGGCACTTTAGTCACGAGCAGCAGTTGGAAAAGGCCCTCTCCTTTTTGATGAAAAAATATCCAAGAACACTTAAGACTTCTCGAGCTGAACAAGACAAAAAGATATATTTGTTACTTTTTTCGAAAGGGTTTTCCCATGAAGTTGTTCAACAGGCCTTTACTGAGTTTTATAAAGAGCAAGAAGAAGATAATAGTGAGTGGGAAGCCATCAAAGCACAAGGCGCGAAAGCGTTAAAAAAGTATCAAGCTTTTAGTGATTGGGAAAGAAAACAGAAGATGAAACAGTTCTTATATCGGAAGGGGTTTTCATTTGAGATGATTGATAAAGTACTTGAGTATATAGAAAACGAAGGGGAATAATTAGGATAAGATGTCATCAGTTACTGGTGACTTTTTCAAAGTATATTTCTACAAAGAAAGGATCTTATATGTTAACAACTCTTGTTGCTTTTACACCTATAATTGCCGTTTTACTCTTTTTAGTAGTCCTAAGGATGCCAGCGATAAAGGCGATGCCAATTAGTCTATTAGCAACAGCGTTACTAGCCATTTTTTATTGGCAAGTACCAGTGATCCAGGTTTTGGCTGCATCGCTTGAAGGAATTATCATAGGTGTTTCAATTCTTTATATTGTTTTTGGAGCTATTCTACTTTTAAACACGTTAAAGCTAAGTGGAGCTATTGATACAATCAGAAACAGTTTTTTAGGAATTTCCGCAGACAGGCGTGTTCAATTAATAATAATTGCTTGGTTATTCGGTGCCTTTATTGAAGGGGCAGCAGGGTTTGGGACGCCAGCTGCAATAGCAGCACCACTATTAGTTGCATTGGGATTTCCGGCGTTGGCAGCGGTTGTCTTGGCTTTAATTGCTGACAGTAGCCCAGTATCCTTTGGAGCAGTAGGTACGCCTATCATTGTCGGAGTAAATCAAGGGTTGCAAGAAGGATCGGAAATTGCTGCGATTGTTCAACCGTACTTAGGTGACATGTCTATGCTTGATTACATGCATGTAATTGGTACACGAGTAATGACCATTGATGTATTTGTAGGGACGTTGATGCCATTAATATTGGTCCTTTTATTGACTAAGTTTTTTGGTGAGAAACGCTCGTTTGAAGATGGCATAAAGATATGGAAATTTGCTCTTTTTGCAGGTCTTTCGTTTACAGTTCCGGCCTTAATAGTAGCTACATTTTTAGGTCCGGAGTTCCCATCGATTTTTGGTGGATTATTTGGATTAGTAATTGTCATAACTTCTGCAAAAAAAGGGTTTCTAGTACCTAAGGAGACCTGGAACTTTCCAGATAAAGCCGACTGGGCTCAATCATGGAATGGTCAAGAATTTGCTAGTGAAGCAAAGTATGTAAAAGAAAAAGGGATGAAAAAAGAGTTGCCATTGTTAGTTGCATGGTTACCTTATTTGTTCGTTGGCCTATTACTCGTCTTAACACGTCTAGAAATCTTACCTTTTAAACAGTGGTTACTAAGTTTTAGGATTTCATGGAACAACATTTTGGGAACTGAGATTGGTACATCACTTCAACCTTTATATTTACCTGGGACAGTGTTTGTTCTGGTTGTATTACTAACGTTTTTTGTACATAAAATGGAGGCTTCTCAGTTAAGGAGATCATTTTCAATGTCCGGGAAAGCCATTGTTGGAAGTGCAATTGCGTTATTTACAGCAGTTCCAATGGTAAGAATTTTCATTAACTCTGGATTAAATGAGGCAGGTTTCCAAAGTATGCCAATTGAACTAGCAAACACAGCATCATCCTTAATGGGTGGCTCATGGCCATTGGTTGCACCATTAATTGGTGCCCTGGGATCATTTGTTTCAGGTAGCGCAACCTTTAGTAATATGATGTTTTCCTTATTTCAGTTTAGTGTAGCAGATCAAATTGGTGTTGATCCAGCTATTGTTGTAAGTATGCAGGTACTCGGAGCAAATGCTGGTAATATGATTTGTGTGTTAAATGTCGTTGCCGCTGCATCTGTCGTTGGATTATTAGGAAAAGAAGGGGCAATTATTCGGATGACATTAGGACCAATGCTATACTATTCATTGTTTTCAGGAGTCATTGGGTTGTTGCTTGCTTATGTTTTTTAGAGAATGCTGCGCACAGGGAAAAGCCTGTGCGTTTTGGTTTATTACTTTGCTACTAGCCAACGACTTAGTTGCAATAAGTTTTGTGATTGTGCAAAATCAGATATAATAATGTAAGAAACTTGTTAACAAAACGGAGGTATTTTCGTGGAAAAACGCTATAGTGAAATGACGGAACATGAACTGCGTCAAGAAATAACAACGCTAAATGATAAAGCAAAGAAAGCTGAACAAATGGGAATGGTAAATGAGCTTGCGGTATACGAGCGCAAGATTGTCATGGCAAAATCTTATTTATTAGATCCAGATGATTTTAAAGCAGGAGAGACATATGAATTAAATGATGGCGAAGGAACAAGCTTCACCATTTCTTACATGAATGGAATTTTTGCTTGGGGTTATCGCGAAGGCAGTGATAGGCAAAAAGAGGAAGAGGCTTTCCCTATTGCGCTACTAATAAAATAATAAGGCTCTTTTCGTAAACATTGTGGCTTTTATCCTAAAATAATCGGAATAATAACCTAGATGAAGATATCAGCTAATAAAATATGTAAGAAAAGAGCAATACTTACTAAATTAGTTGTGAATTCTAAGTATTTTTAAGCAACAAACTTTGCGAAAACAGCCAATAATAAAGCTGCCCTTAAAAAGGACAGCTTACATGTACCCTAAAATGCTCGTTTTTTCGCTTGAACGCGAAGAACGTAGTTGTGAAGGCTGACTTCAGTCTCACCATTAACTTGTGCGTAAGAGTGTTTTGGATTTGCACGTGGAGATTGGAACGGATCTTGATAATGTCCACCGAAACTACTATGGTCTTTAGTGTTCTTCTTCAAGATAAGCACCTCCTAATAGTATCCAAACAATACAAAACAAATTAGGCTTCAATTACTTATTGTCGCTGTTGGTTAGAATTTCTCATTCGCTCTTGAGGATGGGTATTAATTGAACCATCGGCTCGTTTTGAAGCGAATTCGGCTTTTGCTCTTGGTTCACCATCTAGTGACATTCGAACTGGAAACCCTTTTTCTTTGTTACGCATCGGTGAAAACCTCCTTTTTGGTACAGTAATAGTATTGGTACAAAAGGCAGGATTATAAGTTGAAATTAATGTTATGAATAGGGAGGTTTTAATATGGAAGACATATTTGAGCGATTAACAGAAAACTTAATGAGTAAAAATAGTGAACTGACTTATGATTTAGCTCGAAGTTGGGTGGAAGCACTCTGGGAGGATTTTGAATCAACAAGAGCAAAAGCTGGCAGAGAGTACGAGGGACAAGCTGTAACAGAAAGAATTGTCACACAGTTTATCGATAACTATGGCTCTAGACTCCATGAATTTGCTTCGAAAAATGAAAAATTCAAACACCTGCTTAAATAATACAAAATGTAGAATGCCTTAGCATTCTACATTTAGTTTGATATGGGTCCATAAAGGTAATTATGAAATTCATTCAGTTGCAAATTCTAATTTCTTTTTAAGGCTTTCCTCACTATAAATCCACCCAGTATAGGAACTAAGGATGTTTAGATGGTAATCTAACTTAACAATAGCAACAAATGGATAGTGTCCTTTACTTCTATAGCGTAGATCGACAAATCTTACTTCTAGGTGGTCACTTTCATCAACAACTTCCCATCGGTAGGACGGTGAAAACGAAAGGAACGCAGCTAAATTTTCATCTTGTAAAGCAGCATTTATCGTTGGATCATTTGGTATCGGCTCAAACGGATAACTTTCAAAATAATTAATTTGATCTCCTAGTGCTTGTGCCACATACATCATTTTCTTAGTACGAATAACAACATGCCACTTTTGCCATTTAAACGATGGTGAAATAAAGACATGTGTTGCATCTGGATGTTCTTGTAAGGCCTTATTATATACTTCGTTACGAGCATAAAAGCGCCAGATATAATAAAATACTAACAGAAAATATAACCCTAAAAACGTAAACCCTTGATGAAGCCCCATTTGCCAAAGAATGATTGCAGCGACATGCCCGAAGAAAATAAATGGGTCAAAAATATAGATGACACCTAATGCAATCCATTTCTTTTTAATGGGATAAAGGGCTTGAGTTCCGTATGCATTGAAAATGTCGACAAAAACATGTAAAAATACCGCTAAAAACGTCCAAGCCCACAAATGCACGATATTTATACCTGGAACGAATAACGATAAAGCTGTTGTAATTATAATTGGCCATAAAAGTACAGCAGGAATTGAATGAGTAATTCCTCGATGATTTCGAATGTATTTTGCGTTGTTTCTTAGCTTTAAGATCGTATCAAAGTCAGGTGCCTGTGAGCCAATGATGGCCCCTAACATAACAGTTTTCGCTAAAACTGGATCATTTGCGACGACTGGATCTAACGTTGCAATTGATCCTATCGCTATTCCCATGACAACGTGCGTGGCAGTATCCAAAAGTATAAGCACCTCCTATTTTATTAAAGTATAATATGTACGCCATGTAACTGTTATTATTTATATTAGTTTTACCCGAAATTATATAGATTAAAAAGGGGTTTTTCAATATGAGTCAATCTTCGTTGCAAATATTTATTGAATATAAGGTGAAAGAAGCAGAAATAGAGAAGTACGAAGGGCTTATGAAAGAAGTGTTAAAAAAGCTTACTGAATTTAGTGCTGAAAAAATAGAGTGGTTTGTAGCAACCGATCAACCGTTTTTGTATGTAGAAATGTTTCAAGTACCAACACTTGCTCATTACCAGGCGTTAAAAAAGTTGAGAAAATCAACGGATCACACTGTTTTTGGTCAATTAGATCAGTTTATTGAAGGTGGTTTAGAGAAACTAAATTGTTGGGCGTTTCAAACACAAAAAGTCCAGGACTAGAGGAGACATCATGCAACTAGAAAAACAAATATCAGCGAAACAATTTCAACTAGATTTACTCACTTGGTTTTATGGAAATAAACGAGACTTACCTTGGCGTAAAGACCAAGATCCATATAAGATTTGGGTTTCTGAAATTATGCTCCAGCAAACTAGAGTTGAAACCGTAATTCCTTTTTTTCATCGCTTCCTAGACAAATTTCCAACAATTGAAGCACTAGCCTATGCCGATGAAGGAGATGTATTAAAAGCTTGGGAAGGCTTAGGGTACTATTCTCGGGCCAGGAATTTGCAAGCTGCCGTAAGGGAGGTCCAAGAACAGTATCAAGGTATCGTACCAGACACAAAGGAAGAGATATCCAAACTAAAGGGTGTTGGTCCATATACATCAGGTGCGATATTAAGTATTGCGTACGGAAAGCCTGAGCCTGCTGTTGATGGAAACGTGATGCGTGTAATCTCTCGAATTACTGCTAGCTATGATGACATTAGCAAACAAAAAACGAGAGTGAACATTGAAAAGATCATTTCCGAACTAATTAGTGTAGAGGATCCTTCAGCTTTTAATCAAGGACTCATGGAGTTAGGCGCATTAATTTGTACACCTACTTCACCGTCATGTAATGTTTGTCCAGTTCAAGCACATTGTGCTGCGTTTGAACAAAATGTGCAATTAGAGCTCCCAGTAAAAGCCAAAAAGAAGCAGCCGAAAGAGAAGAAGCTGGTTTGTGCATTTATTAGAAATGAATTAGGTCAAGTCCTCATTCATCAACGTATGGAGACTGGCTTACTTGCAAATTTATGGGAGTTTCCTAACATTGAACTCTCAGGTGAAGCGTCACTTTCAGACCAATTACATTTATTTTTAAAAATGGAATATTTTATCGAGACAAGTATAGGAGATGAGATTTTCCACGTTGAGCACGTCTTTTCTCACTTAAAATGGGATGTGACTATTTTTGAAGTTGAGTTATTAAGTGTTGGAGAAAGTCAGAACGAACGGGCTCGTTGGGTAACTGAAGGAGATATAAAGGCCTATGCTTTCCCTGTATCACATCAAAAAATCATGAAGCATTGTCTTTTGAAAGGGGAATGATAACAATGGATTTACAACTTAAAGGCAAAGTAGTCCTCGTTACAGGTGGAAGTAAGGGAATTGGAAAAGCGATTGCGAAAGCTTTTAAAGATGAAGGTGCTGTTGTAACAATTGCAGCAAGAACAAAGGAAGAGCTAGAGAAGGTTCAAACAGAATATCAATTAGATGGTATTTACCAAGGTGACTTATCAACAAACGAAGGGCGAGAGGCTGTCTTTCAAAAGCTTATTAACGACTTTGGTACAATTGATATTTTAATTAATAATGTCGGTGGTAGTAATGGATCAACCACAATGGAAACAGACTTAACTTTATTTGAAGCAGCGATGCAGCTAAACTTCTTTTCAGCAGTCCAGTTTAGTCAATTAGCTATACCTGTCATGAGGGAAAAAGCTGATGGAGTAATTATCAATATTTCCTCCGTTTTTGGACGTGAGTCAGGTGGGAAACCGACATATAACAGTGCCAAAGCCGCGATGATTTCATTTACAAAGTCTTTAGCAGATGAGGTTATCAAAGACGGAATTCGAGTGAATGGAGTGGCACCAGGATCAATTCTTCATCCAACTGGAAACTGGCAGAAGCGACTTGAAGAAAATCCTGAAAAAATTCAGGCTTTTATCGAACAGGAAATTCCCGCAGGTCGTTTTGGAACAGTAGAGGAAGTAGCAAACGTTGTTGTCTTTTTGGCTTCTAAAAAAGCCTCTTGGATTGTGGGTGCAAGCATTAACGTCGATGGAGGGCAGTCGCGAGCAAATTTTTAAATATTTCGTCCTCCGAAATAAAAACCGTGAAAAACAACATATCTTCAATTATAATAATAGATACAATCAAAAAGGAGGTTATGAAATGTTACAAAATGATGCACTAAGTTATCCATATGCTTCACAACGTATGACTACATATGCTCAAAATGGGATGGTAGCTACTTCACAACCATTAGCAGCACAAGCTGGATTAGATATTCTGAAAAAGGGTGGCAACGCTATCGATGCAGCAATTGCTACTGCTGCCTGCTTAACTGTAGTTGAGCCAACTTCTAACGGAATTGGTGGAGATGCCTTTGCTCTTGTTTGGACAAAAGGAAAGCTTCATGGTTTAAATTCAAGTGGTCCTTCTCCTACATCTATTTCGATTGACAAAGTGAAAGAGAGAGGTCTAGAAGAAATACCAAAGTTTGGTTGGGTACCTGTGACAGTTCCAGGAGCTCCAGCTGCATGGGTAGAGTTGTCGGAAAAGTTTGGTAAACTCCCTTTAACAGAGGTTCTGCAGCCGGCGATTGATTACGCACAAAATGGCTATCCGTTGTCACCAATATTAAGTTTTTATTGGGAACAGGCATTTAAAGGCTATTCTAATAACCTAAAAGGTGATGAATTTAAGCACTGGTTTGAGACGTTTGCACCTGACGGGAGAGCCCCAAAGGCTGGCGAGCTTTGGAAGTCTGAAGGTCATGCAAATACACTACGTCTGATTGCTGAAACAAAAGGAGAAGCATTCTATCAAGGTGAGCTAGCAGATAAAATCGATGAATTCTCAAAGAAATATGATGGATTTTTAACGAAAGAAGACTTAGCGGCATTTAAACCTGAGTGGGTCGATCCAATTAGCGTATCTTATCGCGGCTATGATGTGTGGGAAATCCCGCCGAATGGTCAAGGCTTAGTTGCCCTTATGGCATTGAATATTGCGAAAGGCTTCGAGTTCTCTGAGCGTGATACAGTTGAGACATTCCATAAGCAAATTGAAGCGATGAAATTAGCTTTTGGTGATGGATTAAAGTATATTACAGAAGCTGACAAAATGTCAGTTCAAACGGAGGAGCTGTTATCAGTAGAATATGCAGAGGCTAGACGCCAACTAATTACCGATGAAGCATTAACTCCTACCGCTGGTGAACCACCCCGAGGAGGAACGGTATACCTTGCAACAGCTGACAATGAAGGTAATATGGTTTCGTTCATTCAAAGTAATTATATGGGCTTCGGTTCTGGATTAGTTGTTCCTGGCACTGGTATCGCATTACAAAACCGCGGACATAACTTTTCATTAGATGAAAACCATGATAACCGCCTTGAGCCTGGAAAACGAACGTTCCATACGATTATTCCTGGATTTTTAACGAAAGGTGATCAGCCAGTAGGGCCATTTGGTGTAATGGGTGGCTTTATGCAACCACAGGGGCACATGCAGGTAGTCATGAACGCCATTGACTTTAAACTTAATCCTCAAGCAGCTTTAGATGCACCACGCTGGCAGTGGATGGAAGGGAAAACGGTTCAGCTTGAACATACTGTACCGAACCATATTGCTCAAAGCTTAGCAAGAATGGGTCATAAGGTCGAGGTTGCTCATAATCCTGGTGGCTTTGGAAGAGGACAAATTATCTGGCGTGACCCGAAAACGGGAGTACTAGCTGGAGGAACAGAATCAAGAACTGATGGTGCTATTGCCGCTTGGTAAGCACGCAGATAGAAAAGAGGAGTAACAAATGAAGACGTATTACCAGCTTTTTGTAGCTTTTTTCAGGTCTGGGATACTCGGATATGGTGGAGGCCCTGCTTCCATCCCATTAGTACAAAAAGAAGTTGTAGATATATTTAAATGGATGGATAATGATGAGTTTGGGGATGTTCTAGCAATTGGAAATGCTCTCCCTGGACCAATAGCAACCAAAATGGCAGGTTATATTGGATACAGGGTAGCAGGATTTATGGGGATGATTGTCGCTTTATCCGCAAGTATAGTACCTACCATCATTTTAATGATATTTATCTTAACATCTCTTTCTACATTTAGGGATCAGCCTTGGGTACATGGAGCAACAAGAGCAGTTGTACCTGTTGTAGGTGTAATGATGGCTGTTTTAACCTGGCAGTTCTTTGAGAACTCAATAAAAGGTCTAGGTTTGAACAAAAGTATTGTATTAATTATTGCTAGTTTTATCTTTATTGGACTTTTAAATCTTCATCCTGGAATTATTATTGTGGCATTACTTTTGTTTGCCTTAACTAGATCCAACAAAGCATCAAAACCTAAGAAAGAAGGGGAAAAGAGCAAATGATTTTTTGGGAGATATTTTTAGCGTTTTTTATCCCTGGAATAATTGGGTATGGTGGAGGCCCTGCTTCAATTCCGTTAATTGAATATGAGGTTGTTCATCGCTATGGTTGGTTATCAGTCGAAGAGTTTGGTGAGGTTTTGGCATTAGGTAATGCTTTACCAGGGCCAATTGCAACAAAAATGGCAGGTTATATTGGTTTTGAAGTAGGAGGTATACTAGGAGCTTCAATCGGTGTGTTTGCTACAGTTGCACCATCGTTGATCCTAATGATTGCTCTTCTAAGCTTGCTTATGAAATTTAAAGACTCACCTAAAGTGAAAGCAATGACAAACCTTGTGCGTCCAACAATTGCAATCTTATTAGGTTTGATGGCATACCGATTCTTTGATAGCTCATATTTTCAAATCGGCTTTATTCAAACTGCGGCGTTAGTTATTATTTCATATCTATTGCTAGAAAAGGTGAAAGTGCACCCTGCTTATATAATAGCAGGAGCACTAATTTATGGTGGGATATTCTTAGGATAAATAAAGAAAATCGAGCAAACCTTTGGAGGGTTTATGCTCGATTTTTTTTATTTTTGCTCAGTGCCGAGCTTTTGTTTTTTTAAGCGGACAGTGAAGCCGCTATTTTGCCAAAGAACGTTGATTTGAACTTTTCGCGGACTCAGAAGACCTTATTTTACTGAAAGTCATTGATTTTGACCTATAATAAAGCAAATAGGTGCATCTGTGTCCGCGAAATTTAAAAAATGGCCTTTTTAGAAGAAATAAGGGCCTGTGTGTCCTCTAAATTAGCCAGCGACAATACTTAAGCCATCCATCTATCAAAATCGTTACTTCACTCTAATTTCATCTTGTTCTAAGAAGACATGAACTGTATCAACATGGTCCTGATCAATGATTAGATCCTTAATGATCCTCAATTTGATCTTGGATCACGCGGCGGAGAGGCCGTGCTCCAAACGCTGGATTAACTCCAAGCTCGGTCAATTTGACATTTACTTCTTCTGTAACGGTCATTGTAATGCCTTGTTCTCCTAACTTCTCCACTAAATCTCCTAGCATAATATCAACAATTTTTACTAATTCATCTTTGTCTAGGTGATTAAACTCGATGATAGCGTCAAATCGATTTAAAAACTCGGGTCTGAAGTAGTCAGCTAGTTTCTCTTTAGACAGTAGCTTGATCTTAGTGCTCAATTGAATTAAAACCTAGTGAATTCTTTTTCTTATGACTCACTCCAGCATTTGATGTCATAATAATTACTGCTTCTTTGAAGCTTACAACACGCCCCTGACTATCAGTTAAGCGACCATCTTCCATGATTTGTAGGAACATATTCATTTTAGTCAAATCTATGCAAAACGATAATAGATGAGTAAGATTGTTGCCAACACAAAAATGAAATTTAAAAAGATGAAGATAATCTGATCAATCTTCCTCGAATGCATTTGTACAGGTGGGTTATAAAAGCTTGTGTTTTCAATAATAAACGTTATTAAAATGATATGAACAATAAAGTGACCAATAACCTCAAGGAGTCCAAATAACATTGTCGTAGACACAAAAATAAGTGTCAGTACCAATGCAAGAAGTCTGTTGAGTACACCTACGACAAGAAGGTACCCTACAACAAATTCTATGAATGCACTCAGTAGAACAAATGAAGCCGGATCAAAGCCAAAAGTGGGTACGGCATGGTTTATTACAATATCGACACTCATCTCTTGATAAACCCACTTTTCAACAGCAACCCAACAAAGTGAAAGACCAGTACCTAAATAAAGTGCAGGCATCCCTAATCTCTCGAAGCGTGTTCTTTGCGTCAGGAGGGCAAATGCGAGTGCCAAATAAAAGGCATAATCAAGCATATGAAAAAGCCCAATATGTAATAACGCATCAAAAAACAAAGCAAAAAGCCCAATTGCCCCAATTTTCGTAGCTATATGGTGAGGAATTAATAACAAGATGACTACAGTAATTCCTAAAATCAATGAAAAAGTTGTTAAGTGGATTTCAGGAGCTAAAATTGAATCCCATAATAACTGCAAGATAATTGCGATTGCGGTTCCATATTTTAAAATTAAACCTGTGTAAGGTTCAAGCCTAGATAGTTTACGATCAAAGGATTTAGCAACCTTTAACTCCATTAACATAGGCACAATTTGCGGCAGAATAGCAAGGATTGCCGCAATGCCAATCGTAAGTAAAAAAAACTCCCATGTTAAGATATTTTCTATTGGTTCTCTGACCTGTGCTGCTTCTGTAAACCATTTTACGTGCTGGGCGCGAATGCTTAAATCGCTCATCATGACAATCACCTCTAGGAAAGAGTATTTCCTAAATAGGAAATTATTATTTTTTATAAGATCGATAAATAGTTTGAAAAATTCAGCAGGACAATTTACACTAGAAAAAAGGGAATTACTGTTAATACATCTGGTGAGGTGAAAGGATGGCAGTAAGAAGTGAGTTATGGATAAAAAGACTATTAGCAGATCGTTATCGTGCGAGTTTCAGCATGAGGTTCTTGAGTTTCTGTTATGACATGTTGGGTTTATTTTTACTATGGCTTCTTATTTATTCAGTAATTACGGGTTGGCTTGTCATTTCTGCTGAAGTTTCCCCCTTTGATTATTCATATCTACGAGAGCATAAACCGCACTTGTTATATCTAGCTCTCGGATGGGTTACTTTCTTCTATATCTTCATTTTCCCACTAATTAATGCTGAGAGACAGACAATGGGAATGATGCTGATTGGATTAAAAATAGTTGATGAGAACGCAGAGAAACTTACGAGGGTAGGCTTTCTTAAAAGAGAGTGTTTGAAATGGGTGTTGTTTCCAGGCTTTTTCTTAACCTTAACAAGTGAAAAACAATCCTTGGCTGATAAGCTAAGTAAAACATTTATAACTTCATATTAAAAATCACCTTGGTGTCCAAGGTGATTTTTCACATTTTAGGGCGTAATTACGACACTTCCATTATATAAATGGGCTTCAACAGCTTCATGAGCTTTGTCCGCTTCTTCAAAACGAAACGTTTTTCCAACTAAGGCAGTGAGTTGATGCTCGGACAACAGACGGCTAATTTCATTTCCGGCAGCAATCTGATGTGATTTAGGAACTGTAAATAAGAGTATTCCTAAGAGAGAGGCGTTTTTAAAATTTAGTAGTCGCCACGGAAGCTCCGGTGTATTATTCTTTGGAGAACCTACAGTAATAATTCGACCTCCAATAGATAGCATTTGCAGATCTTGATCAATGTTTTCACTTAAAGAAACGTCAAGAATAACATCTAGGCCAGAATTTTCTGTAAAAATACTTACTTTTTCAGTTACACTTTCTTCTGTATAGATAATAACTTCATCTGCTCCAGCTGCTTTAGCTATGTCCGCTTTTACTTGGTTGGAAGCGGTAGCAATAATATAAGCGCCAGTTTGACGAGCTAATTGAATGGCTGCATGTCCGACAGCTCCTGCTCCACCGTATATTAAAATTTTTTCATCTTTCTTTAAATTTGCTCTGTAAAAAAGGGCTAAGTGTGCCGTCATAAATGCCATTGCCAGTGCTGCGCCGTCAACGAAAGATAGATGTGAAGGAAGCGGAAAAATTTGTTCTTCTTCTACAGCAATAAACTCGGCCGCAGTTCCCTTAATGTTTGATCCCCAAACACGATCACCTGGCTGCCATTTAGTCACAACTGAACCTACCGCTACAATTGTACCGGCTAGATCAAAGTGAGGAATTTGTGGAAACGAGTCCACTGGCCGAATTCCTGAACGAAAATATGTATCAACAGGATTAATCCCACTAGCTCCAATCTCAATTAAAACTTCATTTTCTTTAACCGATGGTTTATCTAGTTCTACTACTTCTAGAACTTCTGGTTTTCCTTGCTTTTGGTAAACAACAGCTCTCATAACATCGACTCCTTTTATTTTTCTATTCATTTATTTCTTCAAATAGTTCTAATGATCCTTGTAGTAGGCTAATAATTTCTGGAAAATCTGAGATATGTGACTCGTTAATTTTCCGATCAAACTGAAGTGTTGTACTTAAATAATACTGAGGTTGTTTGTTTTTATTCCAATCGAAAGAGATTTGTTGTGAAATCTTTGGACGATTATCCCATAAAGATGCTAACCTATCTTGGAAAGAGGCAGGTAATACCTCGACTTCTTTTATTGGGCCTCTAACTGACAAGAGCAAATTACAGCCAGGGTGTTTTTCGTTTTCAAGAATTTCCCCATATAAATCAGCAGATTCAGCCTCTAATCTAATTGTTGCTTTATAAAGAGGTGACGTGCCAAGTAATTGAAACGTGATAGCATAATACCTAGACATTGTTGCTAAGTTCACACAATCCTGCCTATCAATAATGACTATTTCACCGTTTAAATCACGTTCGTAAATTTCCCCTTCCACAACAACCTTTAGATTTTCATAAATTGTTGGATCAAACATTGACATTACCCCTTTTATGTAATTCTTTCTTTATTATAGATAAGCTTAACTGGAAACCCAAACAAAACATTTAGACAAAAAAAACCGAACGCGTTTTAGCGTCCGGTCAGTTTACTGTCTTAGTCAAAATGAACTCTCGTGCCATGTTCATAGCTAGCATCGTCATGATTCATGCCGCCTCTAGACATTATTTCTCTCACGATCTCTCGGTGTATCGTCACACCTTCAGAATTTAAATAAGGAACAACCTGCTGTAGATTGTGATGGAAATATGCTAACTCTTGATTGGTCCAATCTGTCTTTGACATCATAGATAACTCAGTCATATCTCGGCCAACATACATGAGAGTGCCCTCCTATGGTAAGACAATTGATGAGTTTTATCATCATGCTTAGTCTTTGTAGTCTCAATTGAAACTATTCGATATAATAGATGGTATACATAGTTATCTAGGAGGAGAAAAATGGAACGAAAAGTTGCTTTAGTTACAGGTAGTAGTAGAGGAATTGGGAAAGAGATTGCCCTAAGATTGGCTAAAAATGGGTACGATCTTGTTATTAACTATGCAAGGAACAAAACTGCGGCACTAGAAACTGCGAAAGAGCTAGAAGAACTTGGGAGTAAGGTATTAGTTGTAAAAGCTAATGTAGGAAAGAAAGATAAGATTGTGGAAATGTTCGAGCAAATCGATGAGCATTTCGGTCGTCTAGATGTTTTTGTAAATAACGCTGCTTCTGGAGTACTTAAGCCGTTAATGGAGCTAGAAGAGTCTCATTGGGATTGGACAATTGATATAAATAGTAAGGCATTATTGTTCTGTGCTCAAGAAGCAGCAAAGCGTATGGAAAAGACAGGTGGAGGTAAAATTGTTTCGCTAAGCTCTTTAGGTTCAATTCGTTACATTGAGAACTACACCCTAGTTGGTGTTTCCAAAGCAGCATTAGAAGCCTTGACAAGATATTTAGCGGTTGATCTTGCTCCTAAAAACATCGTAGTCAATGCTGTTTCAGGAGGGGCGGTTGATACCGATGCCCTAACGCATTTTCCTAATCGTGAAGAAATACTTGAAAGTGCTGCAAAACGAAATCCAGCAGGAAGAATTGTTACCCCAACTGATTTAACGAATGCTGTTATGTTTTTGCTTTCTGAAGACGCTTCAATGATCTGTGGACAAACGATAATTGTTGATGGTGGTATTTCATTATTAGTGTAATTTAATACTTTATTTTACTAAAACTTTACTTTATTTTTTCGGATAAAAACACCTCCCGTGGAGATATTAATTTATGTGGAGGTGATACTCATGAAACAAAATCAAGCATCTAAAACAAATGCACAAAAAGTAAGACAACAAAACCAAGCTTCTGCTCAAGGCTTAAGCCAAGAGTTTGCTAGCGAAACAGACGCTCAAGAAGTAAGACAACAAAACCAACAATCAGCTTCTAGAAAAAACCAACAATAATCACACAAAAAGCACTCCTTTTAAACGAAGGAGTGCTTTTTCATTGTTTACCACAACCACGTCATACACTATTCTACAAAACCTCCTAACCGTCAACAAAACTAGTCAAAGGAACTTTTCTTTTTAGAGTGAATTTAATTAGTTGAGAACGAACAGGTGAAGGAGAGAACATAATGGAAGCCAATGATTTTGATAAACTAATTCAGATACAAGTTGAAATTGCTGATCAAATTCTCTCTATAGAAAATGAAATTAAGTACTATGAACGACTTGAACAGGATCTGGTAATTAAGCGAGATCGGGAGTTACATAAACAAATATTGGGATGTAAGGATGAGAAAGTCGAAACTGAATTTGCGATTCATTACATTCAAGTGAAATTACAACAAAAAAGAGAGTTATTTCACCATTTGACTAAAGCCTTTCAACATCGATCCGAGGAATATATTGAAACGATATATGGCTAAACATCGAAAATTGAAAATATTTATTTAACCACCCTAAAAAAAGGGTGGTTGTTTCATT
The DNA here is from genome assembly GCF_004116265.1 of Anaerobacillus alkaliphilus. Lineage (NCBI taxonomy): Bacteria > Bacillati > Bacillota > Bacilli > Caryophanales > Bacillaceae > Anaerobacillus > Anaerobacillus alkaliphilus. Next base: position 209,437 of record NZ_QOUX01000039.1, read on the forward strand.
TCAAAATCCTTTGTAAAACTGTATAATGATATAGATAGCAAAATTAGTCACATTATTAGGAAAAAAGTTTTCAAGTATTTCAAGGTCAAAGGAGGTTGGAGGTCATTGTTTTTTAAAAAAAGAAACCAAAAACAGAAAGGAGTAGTACAGTATCAAGCTATTAATGTATCTATTGAACAAGTGAGACAAGCTGTTAATGAATATGCGGACGGATTAGCAAAAGGCATCTCACTTCGCTCAATTGTACGAGATGATCACTCCATCGATGTTGATGTATTGAAAGGAATTTTAAAGGGGATCCCTAATCGTCCTTTTTATATGTCAAAAGAAACGTTTGAAATATTTGAATTAGCTGAACTTCCTGAGCAGATTGACAATGTTCAAAAAGCAGTAGATCAGTTTATACAGGAGAACGGTGAAGAACCAGTGATACCGGGTAACGCGGATAGGAAAATTAGTTATCACTTAATCAGGCATTATTTGCATGATGAACCTATAGTAGAATTGTACCTTGATAAACACGATAGAATGGTGACTCACCGACGTCCAGAATAATTTAGAAAGGAGCAAGGTATGAGTTTCCCAAAGACAGGAAGCAGCATTCAAGTCCAGAGCTATAAGCATAATGGCACAATACATCGAATTTGGGAAGAAACCATTGTGTTAAAAGGGACGTCAAACGTAGTAATTGGTGGAAACGATCGCATTTTAGTCAAGGAATCAGATGGAAGACATTGGCGAACGCGTGAGCCAGCAATTTGTTATTTTGATTCAGAGAAATGGTTTAATACAATTGGGATGATTCGATCAGACGGAATTTATTATTATTGCAACCTTGGAACACCGTTCACGTGGGACAAAGAAGCATTAAAATATATTGATTACGATCTGGATATTAAGGTGTTTCCTGATATGACGTATGTGATCTTAGATGAAGATGAGTACGAACAACACCGGAAACAAATGAAGTATCCACCTGAGTTAGATAATATCATTAAAGCGAGTATGACCGAGTTAATTAGCTGGATAACTCAAAGAAAAGGGCCGTTTGATCCGCATTTCGTGGAAATGTGGTATGAAAGATTTTTACAGCACCGTGATTAGAATAAATACCTTTAACCTCGGCAAAACTTTCGTCGAGGTTAAACATTTTGAATTTTGAGTAGTTAATTGAAGAAGTTCAATTTAGTACTCAGAATGCAACGAAGAAGGTGGTTTCTACTTGGACAGTATAAAGCGTTATTTGCAATTTGTTAAACCATATAAAAAGGAAATTATCGGGACCGTTATGATTGGGATGTTGAAATTCGGAATCCCGTTATTTATGCCCTTAATTCTTAAGTATGTCATTGACGATATAGTTGGGGCAGAGCATTTAACAAATGCCGAAAAAATATCAAATCTAACATGGCTCATGGGAATTGTTTTCCTCGTTTTCCTTGTGTTCCGCCCGCCGGTAGAATATTATCGCCAATATTTTGCTCAATGGACAAGTAGTAAAATTCTGTACGATATACGCGATCAATTATTCACTCATATACAAAAATTAAGTCTAAAATTCTATTCTAATCGAAAGTCTGGGGAAATTATCTCAAGAGTTATTCATGATGTAGAGCAAACAAAGAACTTTATCATTACTGGTTTAATGAATGTCTGGTTAGATATGTTTACAATCCTAATTGTGATAATCATTATGTTTACAATGAATGTGAAATTAACGATTGTAGCAATTATATTATTGCCTCTATATGCCATCTCAATCAAGTTCTTTTATGGTCGATTACGTTCACTTACCAAAGTTAGATCACAATCGTTAGCTGAGGTTCAGAGTCATCTTCATGAAAGACTTCAAGGAATGACGGTTATTCGTAGCTTTGCGTTAGAGGATTATGAGCAAAATCAATTTGATAAGCGAAACTCTAATTTTTTAACAAGAGCTCTAGACCATACCAAGTGGAATGCAAAGACTTATGCCGTTGTTAACACAATTACTGACATCGCTCCTTTACTAGTGATTGTTTTTGCTGGGATTTTGGTCATTAATGAAAATTTAACGATTGGTGCGATGGTAGCTTTTGTGGCTTATATGGACAGGTTATACAATCCGTTAAGACGATTAGTGAATTCTTCAACAACATTAACCCAGTCAGTTGCTTCAATGGACCGTGTCTTTGAGTTTATTGATGAAAAATACGATATTGTTGATAGTCCAAAGGCCAAAGATCTCAAAAATGTCAAAGGTGATATTACCTTTGATCATATAAGCTTTGCCTATGATGAAGGCAAGGAGCCTGTATTGAAGGATATTAACCTTTCCGTTAGAAGTGGCGAAACAATCGCTTTTGTAGGAATGAGCGGTGGGGGAAAAAGCACCTTAGTTAGCTTGTTGCCAAGGTTTTACGACGTTACGAAAGGAAAAATCTTGATTGACGGTGAAGATATTCGTAATTTCAAAGTTCGTTCATTAAGAGATCAGATTGGAATGGTTCTTCAAGATAACATTATTTTTAGTGATTCTGTAAAATTTAATATTTTGATGGGAAAACCAAATGCGACGGATGAAGAAGTAATTGCTGCAGCAAAAGCAGCAGATGCCCACGAATTTATCATGGGGTTACCTGAAGGATACGACACCGAAATTGGAGAGCGAGGGGTTAAGCTTTCCGGTGGTCAAAAACAACGTCTTGCGATTGCTAGGGTATTCTTAAAGAGTCCACGGTTACTGATTTTTGATGAAGCTACATCTTCGCTAGATACTGAGAGTGAACACTTTATTCAAGTAGCTTTAGAACGTCTTGCTAAAAACCGTACAACTTTTATTGTTGCACATCGACTCTCAACCGTGACTCAAGCTGATCGGATCGTAGTTATTGAGAATGGTCAGATTGTTGAGATGGGGACACATGAGGAATTAATCAGAAAAATGGGCACCTATTGGAAGTTGTTTGAAGTACAACAAAGTTAAGAAGAACGAGGAAGATGCGAGTGTGTTCTTGCATCTTTTTTTTCTTATAAAAAGGCTGTTTTCGCAAAGTTTGTTGCTTTCGTAAAAATCTCAAAAGCCGGATTTTTACACAAATTATTAATAATTCACCACTAAATTAGTAAGTACTGCTCTTTTCTTACATAATTTATTGGCTGACTTCTTCATCTAGGGTATTTTTCCAATAATTTTAGGATAAAAAAGCGACAATGTTTACGAAAAGAGCCTATAAAAAAACCAATGCAAGAGTATTCTCGCATTGGTTTTTAATCTTCTCGATCCTTAATATTCACTTTGTTTTCTTGTTTATGGTATTTGAAGAAGCTATCAACTAATTTATCTAGGTATTCTAGTTGATCACTATATTCAACGATCTTGGCGATAACAGGGAAGAGATGAAGCCACTCTTGCGAATCAATTTCTTTCTTCTTGTAAAAATCGATGAATAACTCTGTTAACTCTTGTTTTCCCAAGCAGACCTCTTGAATAGATTCTTCAGTAGTATGTGTTTTCACTTTTCCTACATACTTTAATAAGATCCGTTCATGATAATTAGTTAGATAATCAAGGCGCTCTCTAATTAGTGATTGTAATTCATCAGGCATGTGATGAAGTTCATTTTCGCGTCTATTGAGTGATTTCAAGATTGATAAAGCCTTGTTAGAGGTTGCGATCATTTGACGAAAGAGAACGACTTTCCGTGCTTTTGAATATTGACGTTTCCTTAAATAGTTTCGTTCTTCTTTATAGAGAAGGAACAAACTAGTAATTTTCACCATTGACTCTTTGAGTCTCGATAAATCTTTTTTTAGCATCTTTTGTTTGGCATCGTATCTTGTTAATAGCCTAATCCACTTGATAATATTCTCAGTAGTATCTGAAATTTTGTGATACAACTGAGTTTCGTGTTTCGGTGGTATAAATAACAAGTTGACAATAAAGGCAGAGAATACACCAACCATAATTAAGAAAAAACGTGAAGAAGCGAAAGCAATAAAATCATCTGTAGGAGTTTCCATAATGATGATTACTGTTACAATGGCTAATGGGATGATTGACTCCATTTTCAGTTTAATATTAATGGCAATAACTATGATAACGACAACCCCGACAACAAAGGGATGATGTCCAAAGGTTAAGACAAAGACAATCGCTAAAATAGCACTAAGGATATTTGCTTGAACTTGTTCTAAGATCGTTTGAAAACTTTTTTTAATAGACGGCTGGATCGCAAAAGTGGCTGCTAACGCCGCAAACATTGGTGGATTTAAACCTAGTAACATTGCCACATATAAAGACAGGGTAATGGATAAACCGGTTTTAAAAATCCGGGCTCCAAGTTTCATAAGATAGATAATTCCTTTCGTTAATAAATTTGCTATTGTCCCTTAAGGTAATTATGAAATTCAGTCATATACAAGGAATATGATAAGCTTGTTTTATTTATACTTTAAGTTTACCTAAAAAATAGTCCATTGAAACGTAATATACACCGAATTCCAGTAACATTCAAGGTACAAAATCCTGAACTTGCTGATGTTTCCGCTTACATGAAAAAAAGAGGTGGGGGATGATTGTGCTTTAGTAGAAAGGGCGGAAACTAGAGCACATAATCCAATGAAACAACCCCTCATTGTATTCCTTCACATATAAAAAAGACCAGACCTCAACTAACGAGGCCTGATCTCTATCTTAATTATTCAGTAGATACTGATGGATCTGCTTGTTCTTTTGTAGGAATGACTTGTAGGAAGTGTTCCTCAGGGTCAGCTAGCAGCATAGCAATAACTTCAGCTTCTTCTGATTGTCCATTGTCTGCAAGAACATTTTTATACTTTGTTAATAGTTCTGTTAAATCATCAATGCCTTTATTAGATAAAGGTTGAATAGAAACTTTGGCACCTTTTGCAATCCGCTTGTGCAGAGCTTCTTTTGTTAAACCTACCTCTGGTTGATGGCGAAGGTAAACAACCCCACCAGTCATGCCCGCACAAATCCATGGACCTGGATCGCCTAGTACAACCCCACGTCCATTTGTCATATATTCAAAGGCAAAGCCTTTGATATTAGCATGAACGCCGAGATTTGCATAATAATCAGCGCGTAACGGTTTCTTTACTCGGCCACCAATAATAATGTCTGCACCGGAAAGTCTAATTCCCGCTCTCGCGTCAGCATTTCCTTGGATCATAAAGAGACCTTTTTGCGCTCCGTATCCTGCCCCTTTTCCGACAGAACCATTGTAGTATCTTCCGTCACGACCTTCCGCTTTAAGGATGGCAAATGAACCACCGAATGCAGTTTTACCTACACCGTCTTGGGCACCACCATGAACATTGATCGCAACACCAGCACTATTATAGGCTCCTAGACCGTTACCAGGAATTGAACCGTTTTTAAAGTTTAACGTAACCTCTGGTAAACTACGGTATGAGCCGTCTAGCTTTCCGCGTACACGGTGACATGAAACACGACTACCAAGCACACGTTGTTCTGCAGTTACTTGCGTAAATTCACGAGATTGAGCTAGTTCTTCCACATTATTGTCTAAGTACTCAGCTCCAACAGCAACAGCTAAGCGGCCTTCTTCAATTTGTGATTTTGCTTCAAATTGAGAGATATCAGTAATTGAAAGTGTCTCTAGCATACTCGTTAAATCCATTTGGTCTAAACCACGTGTTTGCGCTAGTAAGTCTGAACGACCGACTAAGTCTTGTGTACGTTTCGCACCTAGTGCAGCAGTTAATACTTGAAGCTCTTTACCGAATGCTGTAAAAAGGTTCATTAATCCTTCGACAGCCATGTCAAATTGGCGAGGAACAAATCGGCGCAAGCCATGTTCTTTAGCTTGTGCTTCTGTTTCAATTTGTGTAGCAATCCCTACGTGACACGTATCAAGGTGACAACCACGACATGTTGTACAACCAACTGCAATCATCGCAAGCGTACCGAAACCAACGCGGTTTGCTCCTAAAAGAATAACTTTCATAACGTCTAAAGCACTACGCATTCCGCCGTCAGCCCAAAGCTCGACAGAATTTCTAAGACCAGCTTCAAGTAAGGCATTGTGAGCTGCCTTGACCCCGATTTCAATCGGCAAGCCAACGTGTTGTAGGGCATGAACACGCGCTGCACCTGTACCACCATCAAATCCACTTAAGGTAATATAATCTGCACCAGCTTTCGCTATACCAACAGCGATTGTACCGATGTTAGGAACGATTGGTACCTTAACAGCAACTTTCGCTTGGTCGTTAGCTGTTTTAAATTCAGTAATAATTTGTGCTAAATCTTCAATAGAGTAGATGTCATGGTTATTTGAAGGCGAGATCAGGTCAGAACCAGTTGTCGCATTACGAGCAGCTGCTACTTTCGCTGTAACCTTTGAGCCTGGTAAATGTCCACCTTCACCTGGTTTAGCACCCTGACCAATTTTTAATTCAATTAGATTTGTAGAATTCAGTAACTCGACGTTAACCCCAAATCGACCAGAGGCAACTTGTTGCCCACGTGTATTCGGGTATTTACCGAGCATATCTTTAATTTCTCCACCTTCGCCGTTAAATGAGATCATGTTCAGACGATCTGCTGCTTCAGCATATGCACGGAAAGCAATTTCATTTTGAGACCCGAAGGACATGGAAGAAATCATAAATGGTAAACTATGCTTTTTCACACTTACATCAACATCCTCAGGATTTAAAGGTTTAGATGATTTCACTAAATCCGTTAGATGTCGAATGGAGATTGGATTTTTCAACTCTTGTTCTTCTAATTTGTTTTTATAGTCCTGATAAGGAGCGTTTCCGGACGCTAAGTCACCAATGGACTTCCAAATACGAGGGAAGAAGTGAAATAACTTTCCTGGTCTTGCGCCTTCATTATTAAAATCTTCTGCACGTGCCAAACTATCTTGTTTCATTGTTTCAAAGTTAAAGGCTACTTCTGTAGAGCCTAAGAAGTTAACAATGTTTAATACATCAGATACTTCTTTGTTTAAGCCCATGGCAGAGAATAAACGACCGTATCCACGTAGCTCATGAATACCAAGAGTTGAGATAACTTTTTCTAATCCTTTATTTAAGGCAGTATATAACTGAACTGCTGGTGCATCACTTTGTTCTACAACTGTGGCAAACATTAAGTAAGGGTTAATGACATCTGCCCCTAAACCAAATAACACAGCAATATCATGAAGAGAACGGATGCTACCAGAGCGAGCGATAATAGAACAATGACGGCGTAGTTGTTTCTCAGTTAGACCTTGATCGAGTGCAGAAACAGCCAAACTCGGATCTAACCATAATTGATCTTTTTTATGGGCTTTTTCGTCATCAAGTACTAAAACCGCTGCGCCACCTTCAATCGCCGTTGTAGCTTCGCTAACAAGTCTTGTTAGAGCATCAGCAATAGACTCTTCTTTGGAAAATGAAAGTGCTAAATAGTACACTTCATCTGTCTTTTTGAAGTGCTCAATCACTTGTTCATAAGACGGATGATTTTCCTTACTAGCCAAGTATTCACCAGGAGATCCTTCAACTACTAAAGGTGATACAACCTCAATGACGTTGAAAGGTGCTTCCTGAAATGGTGACGGTCGTTTACCGACGATTACACGAGTAGAGAAATGCTCCATTTCACGGTCGCGGTCAATCGCTGGATTTGTAACAACGGCAACACTTTCTTTGATAAAATCAGCCAAATTCTTACGGCCTGGATCAATGGCAGCTAAAGGAGCATCGTGACCTAAAGAGCGTATTGGTTCTACACCTTTTTCAGCCATTTGTTCTACCATCTGAATGTGTTCACGCTCCCACCCAAATGCAGAGTAATAGTTATTTGTGACTTTTAATTTCATTTTAAGTGGAGTATCCACTTTTTCAATTGTTGCAACTAATCTCGAACGACTATCTGTAACATTCAGACGTTTTTTCATACGATTATAAACTTCTTCTTGAACTTCTTCATGGAAAAAGACATGGATTGTGTCGTCTTCGTTCCATTTCATGCCTACTTTTTCACCAGGAGCAAGTGGCTTTGGTTCAGCAACAAACTCACTTGAAGGCAGGATCCCTTGTTCTGATGAGAAGTAATAAGAGCTATCGTTTTCGAGCATCCAGAGTGGACGTAAGCCTAAAGAGTCTAGAGAAAATGCAGCTTCGTCACCGAAACGAGAGATAATTCCTGCTGGGCCTTGAGCAAAATGTCCCCATGCTTCCCGAATGTAAGTATATAAATCTTGTAAATGTTCTGGGAAAGCTTTCATTTCATTAATAATTGGCGGGAACATGATCTCTAATGCTTCAAATAACGAATAATTATGTTTGCAAATAAACGTCTCAAGAGTACGGCTTAAATCTTGGGAATCACTAGCTCCATCTACAAGTGGAACACCAAGCATAGTAGCTTCGTCCCGGAGTTTTGCAATTGTATTAATCTCCCCGTTATGACCAATCACACTAAATGGCTGAACGCGGAAGAAATTTGAAAGGGTATTTGTTGAATAACGATTGTGTCCAAGCGTCATTGTTGAAGCGACAAGCGGATTAGCTAAATCAGAGTAAAATTTAGGTAGGATATCACCTGCACCTAGCACTTTATAGACAGCATGGTATTGGCTTAGTGATACCACATGAACCGTTAAATCTTTCTCGATTTCAACAGTTAGGTCAAATAATTTACTAGAAAGTTTTTCGACATTATTCTTTGAAAGTAAGGCAACCTGCCAAAAACAAGGTTCTTCTCGGCGACCCATTGGACCAAGGGCTAAAGTATTTGTGACTTGGTCAGACTCAAAAACAATTTCAAAATTGGCATCAGAAAAATGGGAGCGAATAGTTTCCTTCACATTTTCTACATTTGCTTGTTTTCTAATAAATAAATGGCCGACAACAAAATTAGGGTTTGTTGCAAGTTCAGGGTTTTGATTAGTTTGTTGTAACTTTTCTTTCCAGAGTGTCCGTGGGATATCGATATGGATCCCAACACCATCGCCTTCTTCGTTGATAAATCCAGCGCGATGGTTCATTTTTACTAGGGCATCAATAACGTCATCAATATTTTTTTTTGTAGGAATACGTTTTTTTTCAATTGCAGAAACAATTCCACAGGCATCGTGTTCCTGATTTTTAAAGCCAGTAAAATTTTCAGGGGTCCATTTCTTTTTCATTCGTCTTGGTCAGAATATGCTGACCTTCACCTCCTAAGTAAAAGTAAACAGCCTCGCTCATAATCGTTACTCAAAGAAGCTAAGGTCCATTTTGATACAACAATTTCATAATCAATCTCTTTTTGGCATTGATTTAGTCCAAATCAATCGCAAAAATTGTCAGAATTATAAAACAAGTATACAATGAGTTCAAAAATAAATCAATCAATATATTCATTTTTTTGGATAGAGTATTCAAGAATTATTTGTGGAAAAAGGAAGGTTTTGTCCACTGGCTACAACAAATGTAAACGTTTCCAACGGTTAAATAAGACAACCTCTGGAAATCGATTGATCACCAGAGGTTGTCATTGTATATTTATGCATTTTTTAAAGATTTAAATGTATTTTCAACAGCGTTTAATGTATAGGTAATATCTTCTTCAGTGTGCTGGGTAGTTAAAAACCATGCTTCGTACTTTGAAGGAGCTAAATTTATTCCCTCATTAATGATTAGTTTAAAAAATTTCGCAAACATTTCTCCATCAGTTTGTTCGGCTAAATCGTAATTGGTTACTGTCTCGGTTGTAAAATAGACAGTTAATGCACCTTTTAGGCGATTGATCGTAATTGGTATATCATATGTTTTTGCTAGTGCGGAAATGCCTTGCTCTAGTTTTTCGCCTAGCTTGTCTAATTGTTCGTATACACCCGGTTGACTGAGTACTTCTAAGCACGCAATGCCGGCACTTATGGATGCTGGATTTCCTGCCATTGTTCCTGCTTGATAGGCTGGGCCTAAAGGTGCTACTTGCTCCATGATTTCTTTTCTTCCACCGTAAGCACCAATTGGTAAGCCTCCACCAATGATTTTTCCGAGTGCGGTGATGTCAGGTTCAACTCCTAATAAGTTCTGAGCGCCACCGTACATAAAACGGAAAGCGGTAATAACTTCATCATAGATCACTAGTGCCCCAGCCTTGTGCGTCAGCTCATTGACTTTTTCTAAAAAGCCAGGAAAAGGTTCAACAATACCGAAATTCCCGACGATTGGCTCTACAAGTACAGCAGCAATTTCTGTGCCCCATTTGTCGAGCGCTTGTTCATAAGCTTCAATGTCATTAAATGGAACGGTAATTACTTCTTTTGCAATACTTTGAGGAACACCTGCTGAGTCAGGCGTGCCGAGGGTTGAAGGTCCTGATCCGGCCGCGACTAATACTAGATCAGAATGGCCGTGATAGCAACCGGCAAACTTGATAATCTTGTCTCTTCCTGTGTAGGCTCTTGCAACCCGGATTGTTGTCATTACAGCTTCTGTCCCTGAATTGACAAAACGAATTTTTTCCATAGAAGGAATTGCTTCTTTTAGCATTTTAGCAAATCTTACTTCTAGGGCTGTTGGCGTTCCGTATAGAACCCCATTTTCAGCAGCGGTCGTAATAGCCTCTGTTATATGAGGGTGGGCGTGTCCAGTAATAATTGGCCCATAAGCTGCTAGATAATCAATGTACTTATTACCATCTACATCCCAAAAGTAAGCACCTTTTGCTTTTTCCATAAAGATCGGAGTTCCGCCACCGATGCCTTTATATGATCTGGATGGACTATTTACTCCACCGACGATATGTTGTTGAGCTTCTTCATATAATATATCTGATTGTTTGCGTTCCATAAAAACTCTCTCCCTACTACTTACAAAGATACCTGTATTGTATCGAAAATAATCACAAGATGTAAATGGAGAATGAATGAAGTTGCTTGTATATTTTTACATTCAAAATTCTGAATATACAGTTATAGAGTAGTATCTTCGTCTGATTTTAAAAAATCCTTAATAAGTGTTTTTTTATCTTGGAGTTCCTCTTCCGGAATAATTTCAAACCATAGTCCGTTTCGGCGATCACCTTCACCTGTTATTGATAGGGTTGTGATGTTTTCTGATGAAAAATCAGAGTAATGGTGGCCGTAGGTAATGATCTGTTGTAATGACAATGTCGTATCAACGGTTTTAAACATGGATCTTAATAAAGCAAAGGATTCTCTGAATGTTCGTTTCTTTAACAATTCATGTGATAACTTCGTTAATAATTGCCGCTGACGTTCTGTTCGTTTATAATCGCTGTCGTGGTTGCCATCCAAGCTTTTTCGAAAACGAACAAAATATAGGGCTTGTCTACCGGTTAATCTTTGTAGGCCCTCTTCAATAACAAACTCATCGTGAGCCATCCGTCGATCCACATTCATTTCAATTCCACCGATTAAATCAATCATTTTTTCGAAGTTAGTGTAATCAATAGAAGCAGTTTCTTGGATGTCTATATTTAGCCAATTTGAAACTGTCTTTCTTGTTAACTCTGGTCCACCTAGTTGGAAAGAGCGATTTAGCTTATGATACCCATGACCTGGGATCTCGATATAAGTATCTCGGGGAATGGACATTAGCATGATTTCTTTTGTTTTTGGCTGCGCGAGGGCAAGCATAATTGAATCTGAACGACCATACTTTTCGTCAGTTGTTTTATCAACACCAAACAGTAGCATTGTTAGAGGTTTTGGTGTTTTTTTTATGGAAAAAGGACTTTGAGGTCGTTTGTTTTCGGTTTTGGAAATTCTTGGTACTCGTTCTTCGAATGCTTGAACGTCATCTGCTTCTAGAGGCTCAAGCTCCACCATATGTGATTGATTTTGTTGGGATAAATCAATCGGCTGAAAAGCTGAGTAGGCTGCAAGAAAACCAAAGAGAACTACGCAACAAATAATAACCTTTTTAATTGGTATCACCCCACTGAAACAAGATTTTTACTTAGCATTCCCAAATTTAGTTGGGTTACACGGCGAACTACTTGATGGAATAGCGACAACGAGTTAAACTAGATTAGCTGAAAAAATCAGAGGGAATGATTAAATAATGAATGTTATTGAAGTTCAACAGTTACGGAAAGAATTCAAGTCGTATTCAAGTCGTTCGGGGTTGTCGGGGGCGTTTCGAGATTTGTTTACGAGAAATTATAAGGTCTTGGCAGCGGTCGATAATATCACCTTAACCGTAAAACAAGGAGAAATGGTTGGGTACATTGGTGAAAACGGTGCAGGTAAGTCTACAACAATTAAAATGCTAACGGGAATTTTAACTCCAACCTCAGGGACGATTAGGGTTAATGGCATGGACCCTCATAAACAGCGTGAAGAATTTGTGCAAACAATTGGTGTTGTATTTGGTCAACGCTCCCAGCTTTGGTGGGATATAGCTGTCCAAGAGTCGTTTCGTCTATTAAAGAAGGTTTACCGTGTTTCAGATGAAGACTATGAAAACCATATGGGTCATGTTATTGAAACGTTAGAAATCGGCCCTTTATTAGATAAGCCGGTAAGGAAGCTTTCGTTGGGACAACGAATGCGTTGTGAGCTTGCAGCAGCTCTCATTCACAATCCACCACTGTTGTTTTTAGATGAACCTACTATTGGGTTAGATGTATTAGTGAAATTAAAAATTCGTAAGTTCTTAAAAGAAATTAATGAAAATTATAAAACAACGATTATTCTTACAACTCATGACATTACAGACATTGAAGCTCTTTGTGAAAGAGTCGTCTTATTAGATGAAGGGAAAATTGTGTATGATGGTAGACTTGATAAACTACAGGCTAGTGCGGTCGAAGGGAAACAGGTCGAATTTGAGTTTTTATTAGAAGTGAGTGGCGATGATCTTCCGGGAAATGCAAAAGTTCATTGGGAGCAAAAGGATGCGACTACATGGAAAGCTAATGTTGATGGTGATGAACGAGTCATCTCTGAATTAATTAGTGTTGTGGTTCAGAAAAATCCAATAAAAAATGTTCGGATTAATGAAATTTCGACCGAAGAGATTATTAGGAAAATTTACGAAGAAGGAATGGCAACTTCATGAGTAAGTACATGGAAATGATTCGGGTCCGCTTCCTAATGATGCTGGCTTATCGTACAAACTATTATAGTGGAATTTTAATTTATAGTATTAACATTGGTGCTTATTATTTTCTTTGGACAGCAATTTATGGTGGAAAAGAAGAAATTCAAGGATTGTCGGTAATACAAATGACAACCTATGTAGCTGTAGCCTGGATGGCTCGTGCATTTTATTTTAATAATATTGACCGTGAAATTGCCAATGAAATAAAAGATGGTAAAGTAGCGATTGAAATGATTCGACCGTATAATTACCTCGGAATGAAAACGATGCAAGGTCTCGGGGAAGGGCTGTTTCGCTTATTGTTCTTCTCAGTTCCAGGAATGTTTATTGTGGCATTGCTTTTTCCGATCAGTTTCTCGGCCAATTTCTCTACATGGATGATGTTTTTCGTTTCGTTAATCTTTAGTTTTATTGTTAATACCCAGATAAATTTGCTCACAGGAATTATGACATTCTTCCTATTTAATAATTCTGGCTTAATTAGAGCCAAAAGAGTGGTTATTGATTTGTTTTCAGGTCTATTGTTACCAATCTCTTTTTATCCGCTCTGGGCACAGTCAGTAATGATGTATTTACCCTTTCAAGCAATTAGTTATATTCCTAGTATGATTTTTACAGAGGGCTTTGTTGGTAATGAAATCTATACGGCTGTTATGTTGCAAGCATTTTGGGCACTTATTCTCATCGTGCCAATCCAATTATTGTGGATCGTTGCAAGAAAACAACTGATTGTGCAGGGAGGCTAATGTTATGTTTTATATCGATATATTCTTTCAATATGCCTCGCAATATTTAAAGACAAGACTCACATATCGGGTTGACACAGTAGTTGAAATCTTTTCAGATTTGTTGTTTCAAGCGGTAAACTTGATTTTTATTTTAGTTGTATTTGGACATACGGCTTTTTTAAGTGGCTGGAGTCGAGATGAAATAATTTTCATTTATGGGTTCTTCTTAGTACCATATGCGTTATTTTCGGCCTTTTTTAATATATGGGATTTTAACGATCGTTATATTGTAAAAGGGGAAATGGACCGAGTGCTCACTCGACCGATCCATAGCCTTTTTCAAATCATCATGGAGCGCATGGAATTGGAATCGCTTTTCGGTGTTATTACAGGTCTAGCGATTATGTATTACGCAGGTATGAATTTAGGACTTACACCTGCATGGTATGATCTGTTTATCTTTATTGCTATGGTTATTGGTGGAGCTTTCATATATGCTGGTATTTTTATTTCGTTGGCGAGTATTGGCTTTTGGTCAGACAGTCGTACGGACATTATGCCGATGATGTACAATATCGGTAACTATGGAAGGTATCCAGTGGATATTTATCATCGGGTAATTCGTTATATTTTAACATGGATATTACCTTTCGCATTTGTGGGGGTCTATCCTGCAGCCTACTTTTTAAATAGAGAAGAGTGGTATCATTACGCATTTTTAACGCCTGTTATGGGTTTAATATTTTTAAGTATTGCTGTGTTCCTATGGAACGCTGGGGTAAAAAAGTATCGTGGAGCAGGGAACTAACTACTTTGCCTGTCCTATTTTTAACCACCTCTTCATACAATTTGGAGAGGTGGTTTTAATTATGGAGAATTTCATTCTATCTTTGGTTATCCTCGTAGCGATTGCTGGAATCATGATGAGTGTCTTGTTATTACTGAAAAATAAGCCAATTCTTCGAGGGAAGCAAATATCAATTCGTAATTTCTTTGTATTATTAATTGTTTATATGACGGTTGCAATGGGATTTGGCTGTATTTATATATCCTTACAGTTAATGGGAATTTCTGTATTGACTGAAGGAAATTATGAGGTTGGTGGATCATTTTTTCATTTACTGGAGGACGCAATGTATTTTAGTGTGGTCACAATTCTTTCGGTCGGTTATGGAGATATAACACCTTTAGGAATTGGTAGATGGGTGGCGATGCTTGAAGCGTTTTTTGGCTATTTGCTGCCGACAGCATTTGTTGTTTCAACTGTTATTCAATTAAAAGATAGAGTCAAAGCTAACTAGTTGTATAAATGGATAAGATTGGTTACCCTTAGAGGGAGAATTGTGAATTATGAATTATGAATTATGAATTGAGAAAGAACTGCTAGGAATGCTTCGAAGATTTCGTGAAAACATTCATAATTTACTATTTAAATGGAGGGGTAATTAAATGACATTGGAAATTGGCCAGTTGGCACCTGAGTTTTCGTGTGATGCTAGTAATGGTGAGAAGGTGAAATTATCAGATTTTCGAGGTAAGAATGTGGTTCTATATTTTTATCCGAAAGATATGACACCAGGATGTACGACGCAAGCGTGTGATTTTCGAGACTACCATCAAAATTTCGAGGAGGTGAATGCGGTAATCCTTGGAGTTAGTCCTGATCCCTTAGATCGTCATGACAAGTTCATTGAAAAGCACGGCTTACCATTTCTATTACTAGCTGACGTGGATCACCAGCTAGCCGAAGCTTATGATGTTTGGAAATTAAAGAAGAATTTTGGGAAAGAGTACATGGGAATTGAACGCTCTACCTTTATTATTGATGGTGAAGGAAAAATTGTAAAGGAATGGCGGAAAGTGAAAGTGAAAGATCACGTGACAGAAGCCTTGCAGTTTATTAAAGATAATCTTCAGTAAAATTTAATAAAAACATGACGTTTGTCTATACAGCAATTTTTCTTTGGAATAAAGATACATTACGTAAATGTTTTTCCCTACTCAAACAATCTTTGCGAGAATATACGTTATTCTCGCTCTTTTTTTATGATTTTATGGAGGTAGTTATAATGAAGGTAGTTTCTACTGCAAAACTAAAAACAGAGATTAAAGAAAGGTTGATTACTACATTTGAGCATATAAAGTTTTGTTTTTTTAAAAACATAAACGATGCGATCGATGATTTGGTAGATAGTGATATCCTAATAACCTACGGTGAGGATCTTACTGGAGAGATAATAGAAAAAATGAAGAACTTACAATGGATCATGGTTATTTCGGCAGGGGTGGACAGGTTGCCTTTTGAAGCAATCAAGGAGAAAAAAATTCTAGTGACTAATGCAAGAGGCATTCATAAAATACCAATGGCTGAATATACGATGGCGATGATTCTCCAGGTCGTGAAGCAAACAAGACGGTTATTAGAAAGTGAACAGAAACGGAATTGGGATCGTAGAATACAGATGACTGAATTACATGGAAAAACGTTAGGGATTTTAGGGGCGGGGGCTATTGGAAAGGAAATAGCAACTTTTGCAAAAGTTTTTCAGATGAAAACGGTGGGTCTTAATAGTAGTGGTAAGCCCGTGGAAAGCTTCGATCAGATGGTAACGATGAAGAACATTGATGAGCTTCTTTCCAAGAGTGATTTTGTTGTCTCGGTATTACCTAGTACGCCTCGAACAGATGGACTAATTGATAAGGGGTTCTTTGATAGAATGTTACCCCACGCTGTATTTATGAACATTGGTCGAGGAAAAACAGTTGTTGAAAAAGATTTGCTTGAAGCGTTACGTGAACAAAAAATTGCTCATGCGGTATTGGATGTATTTGAGCGCGAACCACTACCTAGTGATCATCCTTTTTGGAAAATGGATAATGTGACGGTCACCCCGCATATCTCAGGTATATCGCCACAATATCAGTTTAGGGCAATTGAGATATTTGAGAAAAACCTCCAAGCTTATCTAAAAGGAAGTGAAGATTTTTGTAATGTAATTGATGTAACTAAGGGATACTAGAATTGAATGAAACCTTGGTATAATAGTTTTTCATCATGTGTTTGTTGTTTACGTTGACAGATTTTGTAGGTGTATAATATACTAATTATAAATATTACAATGTAAGAATTCATATTTAAGGAGAGGTGTTGTTATATGGCACATCGTCTACAAGAAGCACTTGACTCTTTAAAAAGTACGAAAGTTCGTATGACACCTCAACGTCATGCCATATTAGAGTATTTGTATAATGCACATACTCACCCTACAGCGGATGAAATATATAAAGCTTTAGAAGGTAAGTTTCCTAATATGAGTGTAGCTACTGTTTACAATAACTTACGTGTTTTTAAAGATGTTGGCCTAGTAAAAGAATTAACATATGGTGACTCTTCAAGTAGGTTTGACTGCATTACGTCTGATCATTATCATGTGATTTGTGAGAACTGTGGAAAAATCGTAGACTTTCACTATCCAGGCTTAGATGAAGTAGAAACATTGGCAGAACATGTTACCGGTTTTAAAGTTAAAAGCCACCGTATGGAGATTTATGGTGTCTGTCCAGAATGCCAAAGAAAAGAACAACATTAAAAAAGAAGCGCCTTTAATATAGAAGGCACTTCTTTTTCTTTTCTTTTTAATTACTGTTTTCGATTATATTTTAGATCAAAATCTTTACCTTCAAGTTCTTTATCTAGAGTTAGTGGTTCGTTACAGTACATACAAGCATCAACTCTCCCTAACATCTTCGTTGGCTTCCCACAACTTGGGCAAATGACTTGGACAGTTTTTGTTGAAATCATCCCAACCCAAAAATAAACAATTGTACTTAAGATAATACAAAGAAAGCCAAGAACCATAAACAAGGTCATTAAAAATGGTGAGGCTTGAAAGAATATACCACCATACATAATAATAATTCCGATAAAAACAAGTGCTAGTGCGATCGTACGGAACTTATTGATTTTGCTACTATATTTAAATGCCAATGTACTGACCTCCGTAGTAAGTTTCTATAGTTATATACAATTATAAAGTATAGCATAAAGATTTAAATTACAATAACTAATAACGTTGATATTTTTCTATAGTAAAAAGCTCATAATTTTACATGAAGTAAATCTCGTGCTCTTGAAGGTATAAGGAAACGATTGTCGAACATGTATTTGTAGAATGGTTCGATTAGGAGGAAAATACTTGGAGCATTTATTAGAAGTCACAATACGCCAAACGATAAATGACGATAATACGGTAGGTTTGCTATATGTTGATAAAGAAACAAGTGATGATACTGAATTGGATGCTGTTTTAATTAGAATTGTAAAGACACCAGAGCATGATACTCTTTTGCATTACAACAATGCAACAAAATCTGTTGAATATAGAATCGTTGAATTGGAGCGTATCTCACGTATCTTGGTCAATGGACAGGACCGCCGTTTAGTTGAGTGGTTGATTAATGGGAAAATTGTTTCTGAGAAAGAAGAATCTATCTCTACTCTTAGAAAAGAAATCCTTGATAAAAATAAAAGATATAAGATAGCAGTTGAGTTTTCTCGGTTAGTTCGAAAATATACAGAAGCGAAACGTCTGTTTGACAAAGGTCATTTTTTAGATGCTTTTAATTCAATCTTGTACTCTTTGCACCATTTAGCCAGAATTTCTGTAATTGAACATGGGATTTACCCAGAAGTAACAGTTTGGCAACAAGTAAAAAAGTTAGAGCCGGAGATATATAAACTTTATGATGAAATGGTCACAGGAGAAGAAAGTATTGAGAAAAGAATTGATCTCTTATTAATTGCGCTCCATTTCGCTATTACTTCCAAAACAAAAACTGGATCGAGCCATCTAATTGAAGTTATGAAGGAAAGTGATCGCCCTTGGAGTATAGAAGCTTTGTCTGGTCATCATTCTTTGAAGGAGTATGGTGATGACCTTGTTGTATTGCTTGAATACTTAGTTCAAAAAGGGATCATTGACTTTGTAAAGTATGAAACAGAGCTAGAGGGTGTGTACTTTCGACATTATTATATAAAGTAAAACAAAAATGTGGTTGACTTTATTGTTTGAGGTGATATAATAAATTTTGTCGCTAAAAACGATATGAGCTTTGCCGTCAAATACCTTTTAAAAAGGTATTGACTCGAATCAGAAGAAATGTTATAGTAATAAAGTCGCTGATTTGAGAAGCGCTCAACAAACTTTCTTAAGTTGTTGACACGGTAATGTTATCGTGGTATAATAAAATTCCTGTCGTCGAAAAACGGCAAGTGAAAAAAATCGTTCTTTGAAAACTGAACACACAGCCAAGCGAATTAAAGAGATAGTAAATATCTCGTCAATGAATTATTATTTTTGAGCTATATCAAACACTTTTATGGAGAGTTTGATCCTGGCTCAGGACGAACGCTGGCGGCGTGCCTAATACATGCAAGTCGAGCGGAGAATGAAAAGCTTGCTTTTCAATCTTAGCGG